>CAYTDU010000172.1:0-9274 GCA_964436395.1 uncultured Gemmatimonadaceae bacterium
CGGCGCAGGGTACCGGATTCAACTCACCGGTTATCAGGACCAAATCACTGGGAACTTCGTGACTCCGCTCTACGTCCTCCTGGGAGCCGTGGGATTCGTTGTCCTCATGGCATGCGTGAATGTCGCAAACTTGTTGCTGGCGCGCGGAGAAGCCCGCAAACGCGAGATCGCCATTCGCAATGCCATTGGTGCGTCGAGCACGCGGCTGACCTCACAATTGATCACCGAGAACTTCCTGCTGGCCGCCGTTGGCGGACTCGCAAGCATTGCTGTGGCTTACGCCGGTACTAGGAGCCTGCTCGCGCTCGCTCCGGCTGGGATTCCTCGTCTCGGCCAGGTCAGCATTGATGCGAGTGTACTGGGTTTTTCTCTGGCCGTTTCCTTGGCGACCGGTCTGCTGTTCGGTATTCTACCGGCGTTACAGGCTGCGAAAACCGACGTGAATGAGATCATCAAGGATGCTGGAGGCTCGAGGGGAACAACACGTTCGGGCCATTCTCTCCGGCGCGTGCTTGTTGGCATCCAGGTAACGCTGGCGGTGGTGTTGGCATCAGGGGCGGGGTTGATGCTGCGGAGCGTTGCCAACATGTACAACGTGGATACTGGCTTTGACACAGATAATGTGCTTACCGCCCATTTGAACCCGTCGGCAACGAAGTACGACAGTGGCGAATTGAGAGTGGCCTACTACAACGGTCTGCTCGAAGAAATCCGCGCGATTCCCGGCGTGAGTTCGGCAAGTGCGGTGTTCGCCCTGCCTTTGGCGAGCGGAACGAACAACTGGTCGATTCTCATCGAAGGTCAGGAGGCCGCGACGATTGGCGACGCACCAGCCGCCCGCATCCAGTTCTGCACCCCGGATTACTTCGAAACTCTCGGGCTTGCGCTGATTCGCGGTCGGTTCTTCAACGAACACGACGTAGCCGATTCACCGCCCGTTGTGGTCATCAGCGAAACTATGGCCCGTACGCACTGGCCCAACGAAGATCCGCTGGGCAAAAGGATGAAAGTGTATGACACACGCTGGCCCTGGCTGGAAATCGTCGGCGTAGTGAAGGACGTGCGACACCGTGCGGTGGATATGGAGCCGAGAACCTGGTGGTATGTCCCGCACGCCCAGGGATACGCGACAGCTTACTACTCCCCGCGCGACATGTACCTCACGGTGCGATCCGCGACCGACCCGAGTATGCTGGTTCCGGCATTACGAAATGCAGTTCACTCATACGATGCCAGCGTTCCCATCTCGCGAGTGCAGTCGATGGAACAGGTCTTTGCGAATTCAATAGACCGCGAGCGGTTCATCACGACCCTGCTCGCCGCCTTTGGGATGCTTGCGCTGTTCCTTGCGTCGGTGGGCGTCTATGGGGTCATCTCGTACGCGGTTTCGCAGCAAACGCACGAAATCGGCTTGCGCATCGCTTTGGGCGCCCAGGGGAAGAACGTCCTGGCTCGTGTGATTCGCGACGGGATGATGGTGGCCTCAATCGGAGTGGTTGCGGGCCTCGCAGGAAGCATCGCCCTCTCGCGGAGCTTTGAGACCATGGTGTTCGGGATCGAGCCTACGGATCCGGTTACCTACGCGGGAGTCGTGTTAGTTCTTCTGTGCACGGCCGCCGGAGCGTCGCTCATCCCGGCACGGCGGGCTAGCAAAGTTGACCCGATGGTGGCGCTTCGAGTGGAGAATTGAGGGAAAGGGGAAAGGGGAAAGGGGAAAGGGGCACGAAGATGTTGCATCCAGTTGCCCGCTGCTCGCTGCCCCTTCCTCTTCCCTCTTCCCTCTTCCTCGCTTCCGAACCTACGGTTTCTTCCGATAATCCAACGGCGGATCCCTGTCCCCGACCAACGACACATATTCCCAATCGGGGCCAAGTCGTTCTTCTCGCTCCGCTTTGGCGGCTACCACCAAGTCAGAATTCGTGAAAAGGTCCACCGCGGTCATGGCAAGTGTCTTGGCTGCAACCAACATTCCCTTGTTGCCAATGCTGATCCCGCCTGCTGCGATCGCCTGCCAGGAGTGCGCGGGCGTGCCGGGCACCCACGTGGCAGCCGCTAACCCCGCCGTGGGCACCACCAGACTCACGTCCGCTACATCGGTGGAGCCGCTCCCGCCACTGCGAGGTTGCTGGAACGGCACTACCTGCGATGCCAGTTCGAGTGGCAAAGCAGCTTCGCCCAGCGATTCGTGAAGTGCTAGGGCAAACGCCCGCTCCGACTCGTCATATTCGACTCCACCAACACGCTCCAGATTCGCGAACATAGCCCTCGAAAGTGTTTCGTTCGGGAGAAGGGCGTTGAGTCCGTGAATAATCTCATAGTCCATCGTTGTGCCAGTGCCAAGCGCCGCTCCCTCGGCGGCTTTGACGACGCGCTCGAATATCGACAACACATTCGACGCTTCCGGGTTTCTGACGTAATAGAAGACTTCGGCGAAGTCGGGCGTCACGTTCGGGGCCGAGCCTCCAGATGTGATCACGTAATGAATGCGCGTCTCCTGAGGCACGTGCTCGCGCATCATGTTGACCATGTCGTTCATGGCTTCGACACCGTCCAACGCCGACCGCGCACGATCGGGTGCCGCCGCGGCGTGCGCGGAAATGCCATGGAAGCGGAACTTCGCTGACCTGTTTGCCAGCGAACTCGATACCCACACAGCATTGCGGTCACCCGGATGCCAGTGGAGCGCGATATCCACATCGTTGAACAAGCCGGCTCGCACCATGTATACCTTCCCTGCCCCTCCCTCTTCCGCCGGCGTACCGTATAAACGAATCGTCCCGGCCGTGCCGCTCGCTTCCAACCACTCTTTCACCGCGACAGCCGCAGCAGCTGACCCAGCGCCAAACAGGTGGTGGCCACAGGCATGGCCCCTGTCCTTGCCCGGAATCGGCTGCCGGACCGCGACTCTGTCTTGATTGATGCCCGGTAACGCATCGAACTCGGCGAGAAGTCCAACCACGGGGCCGCCACTACCCCATGATGCGACAAAGGCTGTAGGAATATCCGCCACACCCGCGTCAATCTCGAATCCGGCATCCGCGAGGGTTGATTGCAGCAACGCTGAACTCTGCTCTTCCTGATAGCCAACCTCTGCATGATCCCATATCGCCTGTGCTACCTCGCCGTATCGAGCCCCGTACGACTCCAGGTGCTCGACCACCATCGTCTTGCCATCCTGGGCAGCAAGGAGAGCGGGGCACACGACAGTGGTACATGCCGCCGCGCTCAATGCGACGCAGGTTACGACTGCACTCCTAACCTGGTGTATTGCTCTTGTACTCATTCACAATTCTCCACAAAGTGTTGCGGCGCCTGAATCGGCACCGACCATGACCGTATTGAGCTCCATATGTAGACTACCCGGACGGCTGGCGATCAAGAAGTCCATAATCCCCGAGCGCCAGCACGGCCCGGCCTGAAATCACAGCCATCCGCCATCACATCTCTACTGAATACATACACTTAACAGCTCTTCCATTGACATTCTATGGGAGTCTCCGTAGCTTCCCATAGTCATTCTATGGGAGGTGCCATGACAAAGGCCCGGATAGACCTACTCCAAGGCACGCTGGCCATGCTGATCTTGAAATCGCTCGAGCGGGGATCCTGTCACGGCTACCAAATCGCACGGATCATCGAACAGGCCACCGACGACGTCCTTATCGTCGAGGAGGGCTCGCTCTACCCGGCGCTCCACCGCATGCAACAACGCGGGTGGGTCAAGGCAAGGTGGGGCCTGTCTGAGAACAACCGGAAAGCGAAGTACTACGAACTCACGGAAGAGGGTCGGGCACAATTGGATAACGAGACCGCAGAGTGGGAGCGATACGCAGGCGCGGTCGGTCGGATGCTAAAGTCGGGCTGAGGGCGCGGATGAATCTTTGGCAGTGGATCGCATACCGAGTTTCGGCCGGGCGCATTTCTCGCGAAATCGATGACGAACTCCAACACCACATCGAGATGCGGATCGCCGAGTACCGTGGGGCCGGATTGTCTCAACACGATGCACAATTGAAGGCTCAAAGACGTTTCGGCGATCCGACACGAGTTGCCGCAGCCTGCCGAGCTGTGTACCGATTGCCGCGTGACCGGAGTGGAATCATGGAGAGTTTGTGGTACGATCTGAAATCCGCCGTCCGCAGCTTGATGCGACAACCATCTTTTGCCGTCTTGGCGGTGGCGACTCTGGCGACCGGCATTGCCGCAAGCACGGTCATCTTCTCAGCGGTGAACAGCACGATTCTGAATCCCATTCCGTTTCCCGGAGGTGACCGCTGGATAACTACCTTGAGCAAGCACCCTGGCGGGAGTTTCCTGATTACTTCGCCCCAGGCCGCCGTGGGGCCCTGGAGGGAACGCGCTCATACGCTGGAAGCATTGGCAACCTATCAGTCACGGCGCTACCTGGTCAGAGTGGCCGGGGAACCGCGAGACCAGACGGTTGCAGCTGCATCGGTGGAGCTACTCCCGCTCCTCGGTGTGAAGCCTATCCTCGGACGCGCATTCATTCCCGAAGACACAGTACCTGGCCAGGACAGAGTTGCAATGCTATCCGAGCGCTTCTGGAGACAGCAATATGGAGGAGATCCTGGAGTACTCGGTACCTCGGTGGTGCTAGACGATGAGTCGTATACGATCATCGGGGTTCTGCCACGCCGTGCAGACGCATTCTGGGTCGGTCAGGGCAACGAGGACAGATCCGACATGGTGGAGTACGGCATCTGGGTTCCCGGGGCCAACATGGCGTCCACCGTCGCCAAACTCAAGCCCGGTGTGGACGACTCTACGGCCGCGAATGACCTGCGGCAGGTGCATGCACAGCTGGGCCTCGACCCCAACATACCAGACGGTTGGCCGATAGTCATACGGAGACCAGTTGAAGACGTTAACCGCGATCTTCGCACCGGACTGTGGGTTCTGCTGGGAGCTGTCTGTTTCGTTTTGCTCGTCGCCTGCGTCAACGTGGCCAACATGCTGATGGCACGGGGTGTTTCGCGAGGTCATGAGCTCGCAGTGCGAACAGCCGTGGGAGCAGGTCGAATAAGGGTATTCAGGCAGATGCTGACGGAAAGCCTGCTCCTCACGTCGGCAGCCACTCTGCTTGCACTGGTTGCGTCTTCGGTTACCATCGGAGTGCTGCGGAACTCGCTCCCGCCCAGCCTCACGGACCTGCACTCGATCAGGATCGACTCTACGGTCCTTCTCGTCGCAGCAGCGATCGCAGTGGCGACCGGAATGCTGTTCGGGATGTTACCGGCCTGGCATGTTGGAGCAATCAACCTGTCAGCTCTCCTGAATCAGGGCCACCGCTCCGGCTGGCAAATGTCATCGAGATCGGTTCGGCACGGAGTTTTTGTTACAGCTGAAGTTGCTCTGGCCACGGTGCTTTTCGTGGGCGCAGGCCTGATGGTGAATAGCCTGTTGCGGCTGCAGAGACATGATCCGGGATTGAACCCGACAAACGTCATTTCATTCACAGTGGACCTCCCTGAAAGCCGATATTCAGACTCCACGCAGGTACAGACGTTTTTTGGGAATCTTCTGGAAGGTCTCAGAGAATCTCCCGCTGTGGTGCGAGCTGCGATCGGCGGGGTTGGACATCGAGGGGCGGCCCAAGGTGCACTCGTGTTGGATGAATCGCCCGAGCCGTTCCCCGATCAGAGCTTCCGGATGAACTGGGTTTCGGATGAATACCTGGCGACTCTGGGGATGCACCTGTCGGCCGGACGCGAGTTTTCGAGTGCCGAAATCACGCCCAACGCAAATGTGGTTATTGTGGACGAGAGCTTCGCCCAGATGTTCTGGCCTGGAAAAAACGCGGTGGGCAGGCGGTTCCGATTCGAGGAAAGCGAGGAGTGGCATACTGTCGTTGGAGTATTCGAGCGTGTCCAACTTTCCGGTCTCTCGGCACAAAGATCCCTGCCCCAGTTCTACGAACCATACCCGACATTTTCTTTCGGAGATTACGTTGTGTCCGTCCGGACCAACGGCGATCCCGAATATGCCCTTCCGCTGCTGAAGGGGGTCCTCTGGGCGCTTGATCCAGACCTTCCGATGCGGGACATCACAGTCGCCGCGGAAATGGTAGAGGAGGCAATTGCACTGCCACGTTTCAACGCCTACCTCCTCACGGCATTTGCTGCCATCGCGCTGGGTCTTGCAGCGGTCGGCGTATACGGAGTC
The DNA here is from genome assembly GCA_964436395.1 of uncultured Gemmatimonadaceae bacterium. GTDB lineage: Bacteria > Gemmatimonadota > Gemmatimonadetes > Gemmatimonadales > GWC2-71-9 > JBDGYW01. The sequence goes on from CAYTDU010000172.1 coordinate 6,184, forward strand.
GTATCGCTCTCCCTTCAGCACCGCATGCATGAACTTGGCGTGCGCATGGCTCTCGGAGCGGCCAAACGTGACATATTCGGCCTGATGCTCCTGCACGGTTTGCGCCCTGTGTTCGTCGGCGCAGTGCTTGGCCTGGTTGGAGCATTCGGACTTTCCCGGTTCCTCGAATCACTACTGTTCGAGGTAGAACCAACCGATCCGGTCACGTACGTGATTGTCGCTGCACTACTGGGTGCAACTGCGTTCGCCGCCTGTTATCTGCCTTCATTGCGCGCTTGCAGAGTTGATCCGGTGGAGGTGTTGAGAAACCAGTAACGCGACGTGTCTGTTCGCACCTCCTCCTCGTGTCGGGCATCACATCGGAATTGACACGGACTCAATACACTCCAATCAGAGTAGTCTCAAGCCACCGCCACAAAACGGCAATAATAGGGTACGAGTAGTTGAAACCACTGGCGCGGAGATCGCGAATGAAACCATCGCCGAACGCTCCCCGCAACCGGATCGAACGGGAGGAAAGCCACATGTCACGATCTTTGTCGAGAATCACTTATTTGGGCCTATTTGTCGCCCTATTCGCGACAGCCTGCGACGAAACCACCGCGCCGGAAGGGGACCCGCCGGAGATCCCACCTCAAACTAGCCTCGTTATGGATTTCAGCGACTTCCTCAACCCGGCCATGGCCATGTCGTCAGACGTCCCAATGGCACCAGCGGCCGGCGCCTATTGGAATCGATCGGCCGTTGTGGTTGGAGTATGGAATCTCATAATCACCGGAACGCTCGCACCGCCTGTCGCGGCATTTATCGCGGCAGCAACGCAACAGGCGGAGTGGGACGAGGAACTCGGCGCCTGGACCTGGTCGTACAACTTCAGTGCCATTGGTGTTCAGCATTCAGCAAGGCTAGAGGCCCGGTTGATCACGGACGCAGTGCAGTGGGACATGTACATCAGTAGAGATGGAGCTTTTGAAGATTTCCATTGGTACACGGGTGAATCACACGTCTCGGGACTGTCCGGGTTTTGGACCCTGAACCGAGATCCAGACGATCCCTCGGAGTTCATCGACATCGATTGGAGCCGGTCCTCATCAGGCGACACCTACGAAATCACATACACCAATATCGTTGCTGGTGCTGCCGAAAACGGGAGTTACATAACGTACGGCGTCACTGGCGATGCTCCGTATGATGCCTTTTATGATTTGTACGGCTCGCAAGGTGGAAACCTCACAGAGATCGAGTGGGACCGGACAACTAAGGAAGGCCGAACAAAGGACCCGGCGCACTTCGAAGAGGATGACTGGCGTTGCTGGGGCCCTGCTCCTGATCTCGAAAACACCACCTGCAACTAGCCGGGGCGCAGCCGCAGCGGGATATCACCGACAGCACAAAGCTCCACCGTGAAATCTCGGTGGGGCTTTTCTGTGGAGAACTGTCAGTTCATCTTCGCCCAGGTCCAGGGCGTATCAAGATGACGGTGAGTAGTACCTGTCAGTGCAGGTCTGCACAGGTAACTCGTGTCGCACTACCGCGGGGCTGTTGGATTGGATGGGTAGAATCTACGAGTGCGGAATCGGCGGCTGTGGTTGCGTTGGCGTACAGGTTTGCGCATTCGAGCACAGCCATGTCGTCATCTTGTCTGGATCTTGCCGTCCGGCGATACAGCAAGAGTAGCCCTAGAACCACAATCACCACCAAGAGCAACACGTTGCGTTTGCTCACGTGGCCTCTCCGTCAGACTTCACGCTTTGCACCTCAATGAGGTTGCCTTCTGGATCTTTGAGGTACGCGAACGTTATCCAACCAACCCCTTTGACCTCGTGCGTTACTAGCTTGCCTAGCTCACCACCTCCGGCAGCGAACACAGTGTCACGCACAACGTGAACGTTGTCGACCGCAAAGGCAATGTGGGCAAATCCAGGTCGGTTTGCAGCCGAATCGACACCCTCGAGTTCCTGATCGTAACGAAAGATCTCCAAGGTTGGTCCGTTGTTGCCGTGTCCGGGTAGACGTAGATGAATGCCCGTGATGTGTGCCGACTCCAAACCCGTAGCATCGTCGAGAGCTGCACCTCTCAGATTTCGCTCAGGCGGGATCGGAACACAACCGAACACCGTCTGATAGAATTGCGCAAGCTTCCGCCAATCTCTCGCGACGAGATTCGTATGCACAAAACGAATGTTACCGTGCGAAACCCGGCTCACTTCTGTTTGGCCGACAAAATCAGCGGCACGATCGCGCCCTCTATCTCCCTTGCTATCTCCTGAGCCTCGAGCGAGGGAGGTTGAGGTGTGTGCGTGGGCACAAAATCCATGAGCGACACCGCTCTCTAATGGTTGTTCTCGGACTCCAACGCGCTCAGGACGTCCTGCCAGGAGAACTTCTCACCGATGCCACGCACGTAGTAGTCCATCCATGCCATCTCCGCTACCGCTTTCAGGTAACGGTTCCGCGCGCCAGGAATTCCGTGGCTGCGACCTGGATACATGAATAGTTCTGTATCGACTCCTAGCTTCTTCAGCGCCATGTGAAGTTCAACCGATTGCGGGCTTGGCACGCGCGGATCACCCTCAACTACGTGAACCATGGTTGGCGTTGAAGCATTCGCGATGTACTTGAGGGGAGACTGATCCCAGTACGGTTCGAAGTTCTCATACAGAAAATCATCTCCAATGTAGAATTGGCGATTCCGCTGAACGTCGCTCTGGGCGTACATCGAGATCCAGTTCATGGTGCCAGCACCCGAGCTGATTGCCTTGAACCGGTCGGTGTGCGTGAGAATCCAGTTAGACCAGTGTCCGCCTGCACTCCACCCGAACACGCCCATACGATCCCCGTCAACGATCCCCTCTTCGATTAGATAATCCACTCCGGTCATGATGTCATCAAAACCGAGGGTGAAGTAGTCACCCACGATATCCGTCCTGTGTGCGTTGCCGTAGTTTCTGGACCCGCGATAGTTGGGTTTCAGTACGGCGTACCCAGCGCCAGCATAGACCTGAGAGCTGTATCCACCATTGAAGCGCAGGACGTCTGCGGAAGCCGGACCGCCGTGAATCGCCACCACGAGGGGGTATCGTTGCCCCTC
>CAYTDU010000173.1:0-9205 GCA_964436395.1 uncultured Gemmatimonadaceae bacterium
GGCCTGAGCGGATCAACCAACTCCAACGAGGTCATAGAACTGGGTGAAGGTGTTGAGCCGATCGTGTTCGGCCCGCAAGTACACCAGGAAGGTTATCCACTCGGAGCGTACTTTCAGGAGTCGTACACCTACACGGACGCAAACAGCGACGGAATCATAACCACAGACGAACTCACTTTCAGTGACACAACTGAGTACCAAGGCTACGCGCGGCCGCGTTATGAGCTGGCGCTAAGCAATAGTATCGACATCGGAGGCAGGATTCGCATAAGCGGCCTGTTAGACTACCGCGGTGGGCACAAGATGAACAACTTCACCGAGGCGTTCCGCTGCCGGTTCAACATCTGCCAGGCATTGAACGACCCGGACGCATCGCTCGAAGACCAGGCGCGGGCCCAAACTCAACGCTCGAGCGTGCAAACGCTGACCGGATTCTTGGAACCCGGCTGGTTCATCAAGATGCGTGAGCTCTCCGTAACCTTCTTGGCACCGACCGAGTGGGCACGAATGTTCGGTGGCAGTAGGTTGAACATCACCGTGTCTGGTCGAAATTTGTTTACCATCACCGACTACACCGGCCTCGATCCCGAACTTCAGGGCAGTACCGGGGACTTCACTTCCCGTGACTTCCTGACCCAGCCACAGGTCAGGTCGTTCGTGGCCCGGCTCCAGGTAACATTCTAACAGGTGAGGAATGGAAAGATGAATACGACAAGAGACGCATACAGACGTAGGCGCCGCGTTAGCGACGGTCGGGTTCTCGTTCGCCTCACCGCCGTTATGGCTAGCTTCGTCCTGTTCCTAAGCGCGTGCGAAGGCCTCCTCGACGTGGATGACCCCGACATCGTCACACCCGATAACCTGCTCGACGAAATCGGACTGCAGACGCTTCGCAACGGAGCACTCGGCAATTTCGTGTACGCGTACGCGGGTGGTGGCCAGCAAGATGCCCAAATCATGACCTCCGGACTCATGTCCGATGAATGGATGCATTCGGGCACATTCCCAACTCGTCAGGAGGTCGAGTTGCGCGTCATCCCGAACGACAACGGCACGATGAACGGTGTTTACCTCAACCTGCAACGCGCACGCAACGATCTCGAACAGACAGCAGCGAAACTCGAGGCGGTCGGCTCAGACCCGGCAAATGATGACAGGATTCCCGAGCTCAATGCCTACGCCGGCTTCACGTACATCGCGTTCGGCGAGAACTACTGTTCCGGGGTCCCGTTCAGCGTGCAACCCGACACTGGTGAAATAGTGTACGGTGAGCCTCAGACGACAGAGCAGATTTTCAACCTCGCCGTTGCCCATTTCGATGCCGCATTGGCACATGGAGCGGTGAGCGCGTCGATAGCCGATATGGCAAGAGTCGGCAAGGGGAGAGCTTTGCTGAACTTGAATGACCCCGCAGCAGCGGCAGCGGCTGTTGCCGCCGTCTCCGACAACTTCGTGCGCTACATGGAGCACTCCAATAACTCAGCGCGCGAGCGGAACAGCATCTACGAGTTCAACTACAACGCCGCTCGTTGGACGGTGGGCGATCTAGAGGGCGGCAACGGTTTGGATTATCGCTCGTCCGGCGATCCACGCCTCACGGTGGTTGCCGGGCCCAAAATTGGGTTTGATGGATCGACGGATCTCTGGCTTTTGGAAAACTACCAGACTCGAGGTGATCGCGTGGCACTCGCAACCGGTGTCGAGGCTCGCCTGATCGAGGCCGAGGCCATTATTGAGAGTGACGCTGCCGGCTGGCTGCAGATTCTGAATGATCTTCGGGCCGACTTTGCGACGCTGGCACCGGTTCTGTATCCGGACTACCCGCCCACCGGGACATTGCCTCCGCTGGTGGATCCCGGCACGGTGGATGGCCGCGTGGATCTGCATTTCCGCGAGCGCGCTTTCTGGCTGTTCTCCACCGGACACCGGCTCGGAGACATGAGACGCTTGATTCGGCAATACGGCCGCGGCATCGAGACAGTGTTCCCGACTGGCGCGTATTTCAAGGCCGGTTCAACATACGGGGTCGATGTGAACTTCCCGATCCCGCAGGACGAGGAGAACAACCCCAACTTCACTACCTGTCTGGATCGCAACCCTTAACCCCGCCATTGGCGGGCTAAGTCAACGCGGGGGGCAACTCGGCTGTTGCCTCCCGTCGTTTTTTTGTACCCTCGATTTTCTAGTAGTGGAAGGTCCGGCTGCTCGGCCGAGTTGCTCAATTCCCCGATCGACCCAGCCTCGACCTCGATCTGCCGGTTTCAGGTGGAATCGAGTCGGTTCCCAAATCGGCCCCCATCGTGGTCTCTATCAAGATCACTCCAGCCGTCGCAGATGTTCCAAAATACGTCGTCCCGTCGTTCCCGTTCAGCACCCTGACGTGGTGGATGTTATGAGCCGGCATCTGCCTGAGCAGCATGATGTCGGAAAGCCTTGCCCTGTCGACGAAGATCAGCGGCTCCTCCCTGAGTACCATGCTACCGACGCCTCGGTCCGAATAGATGCGAACCGGCTGGCCATAGGAGTCGACGAATTGATGCGTCTTCACCGTGTACTTCAGGGCCTGCCACGCTGTAGACGCCCCAGTCCGCTGGATCTGTTCGGCTGTAATAACCTGCCCAACCTCCGGTATCCCACTCAGGTCTCGCTCTCCCCTCGATGCACATCCCATCACAAAAAGCGCCACTCCCGCGCAGAGCAGGAGTCTTTTGAAATGCGGATTCGCACGGCTCATGAGAACCTCGGTGTGGTGTGATACGACAACCTACTGCCGGCCTCATCCGAGCCAGCCGGTTGTCAATCGCGTTCATCATCAATTCTACCCACGACAGCGGCAGAAGCTCCACCGGTAGGTAGAATTGGTGGCCTGAAATCCGAAGCATTCGCACCGGAGGACCTTCCTGAAGGCCGAGCGTGATGCAGCCGCCAGCGAGGCCGATCGCGATGGCCAACACCCACCCCGCACGGTAGCTTCCCTGTGACGTGACGACACTCGGAGCGGCAATGAGCAACCAATTCGATCGCAGAGAATTCATGAAGACCGTGGGTGTGGGCGCAACCGCGCTGGCCCTGCCTGTAATCAAAGGCTGCAGTCGAGCCGAGCGCTCACCCAACATTGTGTTCATTCTCGCCGACGACCTCGGCTACAACGAACTCGGCTGCTACGGCCAGGAGAAGATACGTACGCCCAACATCGACCGGCTCGCCGCGGAAGGGATGCGGTTCACACAGCACTACTCGGGAAGTCCGGTCTGTGCGCCGTCGCGATGCGTACTGCTCACAGGAAAACACACCGGCCACTCGTACATACGCGACAACGATGAGATGGACGAGCGCGGAGACGTTTGGCACGATCCCGAACTCGAGGGCCAGAGGCCGCTGCTTCCCAATACCTATACGATCGGGACTATGCTTCAGCAAGCCGGATATACCACCGGGGCGATCGGCAAGTGGGGATTGGGCGGCCCTGGGAGCACTGGGGCGCCTAACGCTCAAGGCTTCGATCACTGGTATGGTTACCTCTGCCAACGCGTCGCTCACAACTACTACCCCACGCACCTGTGGCGGAACAACGAGAAGGTTTTGCTCGACGGGAACGACTATTTCTATCCCCATCAGCGTATGCCTGAGGAAGCCGACCCCAACGACCCAGCATCGTATGAGCCGTACAAGGGCGAGACGTACTCGATGGATGCCATGGCGGAAGAGGCGCTGGAGTTCATTCGCGACAACAAGGACAATCCGTTCTTCCTCTACCTGCCATTCCCAGTGCCGCACGTCTCGATCCAGGTGCCGGAGGAGTCTTTGGCCGAGTACGAAGGCGAGTTCGACGACACGCCCTACGTCGGCGACAAGGGTTATCTGCCGCACCCCGCGCCGCGAGCAGGGTACGCCGCGATGATCACACGCATGGATAGAGAGATCGGTCGGGTCATGGCGTTGCTCCACGAACTCGGCCTCGACGACAACACGATCGTGTTCTTCACGAGCGATAACGGCCCAACGTTCAACGGCGGGACCGACTCAGAATTCTTCGAAAGCGCCGGCGAGTTCCGTGGTCTCAAGACCGAGCTCTACGAGGGCGGCATCCGCGTACCGATGATTGCGCGCTGGCCGGGGCACATAGAGCCAGGTACAGTAACAGACCATCAGTCCGGTTTCTGGGACTTCCTGCCGACGTTTGCTGGTCTGGTGGGCATGCAAGCGCCGAGCGACACCGACGTACTCTCACTGCTCCCCACCTTGCTTGGCACACCTGACGAGCAGCAGACACATCAGTATCTGTATTGGGAGTACCATGGAAAACAGGCAATACGTATGGGGAATTGGAAAGCGATACGTCATGGGGTGGGCGAGCCGATCGAGCTCTATGACCTGGCGAATGATATCAGTGAGCAACGAAACGTAGCTGCTGAGAATGCCGATGTGGTGGCGCGTATCGAAAACATCATGCACTCCGGGAGAACACCATCGGAGTTGTTTCCATTGGATAGAGGATAGTTGAATGAATTCAGGCTGGATTGTCACACGTCGCGATTTTCTCAAGGCTTCAGCTGCGGTTGGAGCAACTACAATTCCACTTGCAGCAGCAGCGTGTGCGCGAGCTCCCGAACGGGGCCTGCGGTTTGGCCTCGTCGCCGATGTTCACTACGCCGACCGCGAACCGCTCAACCAACGGATATATCGCGACTCGCTCGCGAAACTGGGTGAATGTGTCGATGCGTTGAATGAAACCGATGCGGAGTTCGTGATTGAACTTGGCGACTTCAAAGATCAGGATGATCCGCCCAATGAACAGCGTACTCTCTCGTACTTACGGACGATCGAAGAAGTCTTCCAACGGTTCGATGGCGGCACCTATCATGTTCTTGGCAACCATGACATGGACAGCCTCTCGAAAGCACAATTCCAGGCAAACGTCAGCAACACCGGCATCTCCCCGGAGCGGCCTTACTACTCGTTCGATTCGCACGGATTCCACTTCGTCGTGCTGGACGCCAACTACTGTTCTGACGGTACCGACTACGATCATGACCAGTTTGACGTCTACGATACCAATATCCCACCGGCTGAACTCGAATGGCTCGAGCGGGACCTGACTGCCACCCAGAACCCCGCGATGTGTTTCGTCCACCAAAACCTGCATAAAGACGAACAGCCGGCTGTAAAAAACGCGGCCGAGGTCAGGGCTATCCTTGAGACGTCCGGCAAAGTGCTGGCGGTTTTCCAAGCCCACGTCCATACGGGAGGCTTGTACCATGTTGGTGGGATTCACTACTACGGGCTGCGGGCGATGGTAGAAGGCCCCGGACCAGAAAGCAGTTCTTACGCGCTAGTGGATGCAAGACCAGACAACTCGATAATCATCACCGGCTATCGCAGGGCGGTAGCGGGAGAATTGGCTCCGGTCATATGAGCAAGAACTTGAAGAGGTACATAGGCCTCCCAGTCATAATCGTCGTGATTCTGGTTGTCAGGTTTGCGGGTTGTGAACCTGAAGCTGAGGTACGATTCCAGAGTGGTTGGCACATGAGCCCCGACCGTCGCTGGGTCGGCCCCAACTTCTGGGCAAATCGATTGCAGGATTGGGCGGTCATCAACCGCCGGCTGGTGTGCCTGGAGTCGCGCCCGATGCGGACCGTGCACGTGCTCACGAGGCGTCTTGGCGCCACCGGAGGAGACTTCGAGATCTCGGCGCAGTTCGGCAAGGTGAGGTTGCCATCGCAAGACACCACTGTGAGCAGCGCGGGGATCCTGCTGGGTGCGGGAGCCAACCTGGACTACCGGGCTGCCGCGCTCATCCACCACAGTCATGGACCGTCGGGGGGACTGTACGCGGGTGTGGATACGCGCGGGTTCTTGTTCTTGAGAGACTTCGAGCAAGAAGACCTGACTATCGCTTCGAGCGATGAAGCTCTGCCGTCCACAGAAAACGTAGCGCTGATCCTGAAAGCCAGCGGCAACGGCGAGCAATACGCTCTCGATTTGGTGGCCTTCACACCTGGAGAATCACCCGACAGTGTGTCGCTCACCGTTTCCGATGTAGCCGCGGACCGCCTGGTTGGAAACCTCGCTCTAGTATCTCACGCGCAGTCAGAAAATGGAGCCCGATTCTGGTTTGCGTCCTGGCAGATGGACGGGAACAAACTCGAGGCGTTCAACTCCCGCATGTTGGGTCCCGTCATTGGGAGCCAATACACCCTGAGCAGGGGAACACTGAAGCTCACCGCGCAGTTTATGCCGCTGGGAGAGATGGATGGGAAGCTGGCAGAGCTTCAGGTTTCCGAAGGGAGCGACTGGAACACCGTCGCAACGACTGAAGTCGTCGAACCGAGCTTCACCGCCACATTCAGGGTCGAGGGTTGGGACGCAACTCAAGAACACCGATTCCGACTCGCTTACAGGCGGGCCGTAGGCGGAGCGAGCGTTCAACACTATCACTACGGAACAATCAAGCGGGACCCAGTCGACAAGCCGGAGATCGTGGTAGCCGCGTTTACTGGCAATCACAATGTGGCTCGCGGCGTGGACGGGGGACAGTTCCCCTGGGATTGGGGGGTGTGGTTCCCACACACAGACATTGTCGAGCATGTCGGAGCACACCAACCCGACTTCCTGTTCTTCAGCGGCGACCAGGTTTACGAGGGGGCCAGCCCCACGGCAGCAGACTTCGAGCAGCCGTACGAGGACTACTTGTACAAGTGGTACCTTTGGTACTGGGCGTTCGGGGAGCTGACGGCGGAGACCCCCAGCGTTTCAGTCCCCGACGATCACGACGTTTTTCATGGCAACATCTGGGGAGCCGGAGGCAAGGCGACACCTCCAGGTTTGAGTGGTGCAGAGGCTCAGGACGCAGGTGGTTACAAGCTACCACCGGATTGGGTGAACATGGTTGAGCAGACTATGACCAGCCACCTACCTGACCCGTTCGACCCGACACCGGTCGAACAAGGCATTGGTGTGTATTACACCGACATTCTGTATGGCGGCGTGAGCTTCGCCGTTGTGGAGGACCGCAAGTTCAAGTCGGCACCGAAGAGTTTGTTGCCAGCCGGCGACATTTGGAACGGCTGGCCGCGGAACAGGAGATTTGACGCGAAAACGCAAGCCGATGCACCAGGAGCTCAGCTGCTCGGCGAGAGGCAGCTCGAATTCCTCGAGCATTGGGCCAACGACTGGAGCGACGGTGCGTGGATGAAGGTGCTGTTGTCTCAAACCTTGTTTGCAAACGTCGCAACGATTCCCGATACCGCGCTCAACGGTTCGGTGATTCCATCGCTGCCTGTCCTTCCGATGGGCGAATACGTTGAGGGCGATCGCAAGGTGTCCGATATGGATTCGAACGGCTGGCCACAAACGGGGCGGAACAACGCGCTCAGGGCAATGCGCAAGGGGTTTGCAGTTCACCTGTCCGGCGACCAACACCTCGCCAGCACGGTTCAATACGGTGTGGACGAGTGGGGAGATGCGGGTTTCGCACTGTGCGTACCTTCGGTAGCGAACTTCTGGCCGCGAAGGTGGTTCCCTCCCACGCCCGGGGAGAACCGCGATCCAAACGCGCCGCGTTACACCGGTGATTTCGAAGACGGCTTCGGCAACAAGATCACCGTCCACGCTGTGTCGAACCCGCACCAGTACGGGAAAGAACCAGCGCAACTGCACGACCGTGCGCCAGGGTACGGCATCGCGAAATTCGATCGTAACACGCGCACTGCGAGTCTTGCTGCGTGGCCGAGGTGGGCGGATCCGATTGCAGGTGACAGCCCCTATGCGGGTTGGCCCGTGACTTTCCAGCAACAGGACAATTACGGACGGACGCCGACGGGCTATCTGCCTCGCTTCGAGATCTCTGGAGTGGAGAATCCAGTGGTGCAGGTGGTCGACGAGAGTTTAGGAGAGATCGTGTACACCCTCCGGATCACCGGCAACAGCTTCACTCCAATGGTGTTCGGTGAAGGGCCGTTTACGGTTAACGTGGGAAGCGGTGCGCCGGACTCATGGCGAGTACACCCGGGGCTGGAACCGACATCGGAGGTTTCGGGGGAGACGGTAACGGTGAGTTTTCCATGAGCTGTGGCCGCTAGTTGTGCATGATGGATGAATGTCGAGGTAGACTCTAATGACACGCGTCGCGTACTCGAATCTCGCATACCGGCCTGTACTCTTTGTCGCGGTCTTGCTCGCAGTAGGTTGCGGCACCGGTGGCCCCCCCGAACCCACCTGGTGGAAAGGCAACCTCCACACGCATTCGTATTGGAGTGACGGAGACGACTACCCGGAAATGGTTGTGGCCTGGTACAAGGACCACGGGTACAACTTCCTCGCGCTTACCGAACACAATGTGATCGCGGACGGCGAGAAGTGGATCGAGGTCGATACGAACAGCCAAAGGATGGATGCGTACAGCAAATACGTAGGGAAGTTTGGTGAAGAATGGGTGGATGATGAGGACCACGACGCTGTACTGCAGGTTCGACTCCGAACTCTGGATGAGTTTCGAGGTCTGTTCGAGGTGCCGCATGAGTTTCTGTTGATCCGAAGCGAGGAGATTACAGACGAGTTCGAAGATGCACCCGTGCACCTGAATGCCATCAACCTGCTCGATCTCGTTCAACCTCTTGGTGGCGAGAGCATCTCAGGCGTTTTGCAAAACACTGTAAGCGCAGTTCTGGAACAGCGTGATCGCACAGGGCATCCTATGCTGGTGCAGGTAAATCATCCCAACTTCGGTTGGGCCTTGACACCGGAAGACCTTGTTGCGCTCGATGGGGAACAGTTCTTCGAGGTCTACAACGGCCATCCTGATGTGCACAACCAAGGCGACGACGTGAGAGTCAGCACCGAGCGTATGTGGGACATAGTGTTGGCCGAAAGGCTCAGTAGCGGTGGCGACGTGATGTACGGTGTAGCGGTAGATGACGCTCACTCCTACCACGAGTTCACGTCGAGTCACGCAAACCCCGGCCGCGGCTGGGTGATGGTGCGGGCGAGCCATCTGACGCCAGAAAAAATCATCCAGGCCCTCCAGGTGGGCGACTTCTACAGTTCCAGCGGCGTTGTGCTGAGCGAAGTGGGGTTCGATGCATCCACGCAAACCCTCACTGTCGACGTAGAACCCGCGGGAACCGCGACCTTCACCACCCGGTTCATCGGCTCATTTGCTGCAACGAATGGAGAGCCGCCGCGGATCGGCGTGGAGCTTGCC
>CAYTDU010000174.1:0-9190 GCA_964436395.1 uncultured Gemmatimonadaceae bacterium
TTTCTGGCCACCATCCAGGCTGCCAGGTTCTCCTTGCCGCGAGGCGTGAACGGCGTCATGAAAATGAACTCTTCCTGAGACTCTTCGGGAAGTTTCATCACAATGTGCCGCAGAAACGGGTCGCGCGTGCCATCCCTGCCCGAAACCAGAGGTCTCTGCCACTGATCCTCACGATGATAGAACACATCCGGCTCATCCATGTGGTAGGTCGTGTACAGATCAGTTTGGAGTTCAAAGAGGTCTTGCGGATATCTGATGTGAGCGCGCAAGTTCTGCGGCATTTCCTCGAGAGGCAGGAATACGCCCTGGAAGATCTTAGCGTATGTTTGAATGACCGGGTCTACGGGATCGACAACGTAAGATCTGATATCGCCGTCGTAGGCATCGAGAACCACCTTTACGCTATTCCGGACATAATTGGCGCCGTCAGCCACCTGTTTCGAGTAAGGGTACCTATAACCCCTGGTGTACGCGTCCAGTATCCACTTGAGGCGACCATCTTCCGTAATGACCAGATACGGATCGTCGTCCCAAGATAGAAAAGGAAGCGCCCGCGACGCCCTTTCGCGGATATTTCGGTAGTACAAAATCCGACTTCCACCAGTGATGTACTCCGAAAGCAAGATGTCCAGCGACTGGAAACGCAGGCTGAACAAGAGTTTGCGGATCACTGAGCTAACTCGAACTCCGCCACTCCCCGCATATTCCGTGAAAGCGCTCGAATCGCCGAGCGGATAGTCGAATTCCCGTTGACGCGTGTTTACGAACACGTATTCGTTCGGGAGTTCTCCGTAGTAGATCTGTGGCCGTTCTACACGAAGAGATACGTTTGAAGCCGGCGGTAGATCTTTTACGAACAGAACAGGCAGGCCTTCGAGAGAAACCTGGTTGACGGGCCCGAGGGTCAGTCCCATTCCGTGCGTGAAGGTTAACCGTTCATTGATGAAATTCCTGGTCGGAAGCGAGGCCGTGTTGAGTTCACGCGGAGAGAGCAGGACCTGCCGGTATTTGCCGTCAATCCAGTACCTGTCGTCGTCGACCGAGACGAAGTCGTAGTACGTACGGATCTCCTGAAGCTGCCCAAAGGTCTGCAAGAGAGGCCCGCGGTCCCAGAGCCGTACATTGTCGATTGTGCCTCTGTTGGCCTGAATGTCCTCGAGCGCTAATTGGGCTTCCCCGCTCAGATCTCGTGTGAGGACGTCACTGAGCCCCCATGCCACTCTTGTGGCCTCGATGTGGTTTTGAATCTGCGGCTCTTCCTTGGCCAGTTCCGTTGGCGTTACCACAAATTTCTGTACCGCTGCAGGCACCAACGAACCAACCACGCCGGCCACGAAGAAATACGCTGCCACTGCGATCGCAGTGTATAGCACAGCGCGCCTCCTCAATACACCTAAGAACACAAAGAGAGCGGAAACCACGGCCACCACCCAGGCCACATTTAGAATTGGAATCCTCACGTGGAGATCGGTGTAGTTTGCGCCGACCAACTGGACGCTGTTCGAGAATAGCACCGATGGTATGCGAACGAAGAAGATGTCCAGTGCCGTGGCCACAAACATGATCATCAACAATACGCCAAGGTGTACTTCTGCCGATCGTTCAATGGAAATCCGGCGTTTTACTAGAACGATGTCCCGCCGCAGCAAATACAATGGCACAGTCATGAACAGAGCCATGAATACGAGGCTCCTCAGGGAGCTGATCACCAGATCTATTGCGGGCAGGGAGAAGAAGTAGTACCCAACGTCCCTGTTGAAAACCGGATCTGCCACCCCAAAAGGTGTCCGGTGCAGGAACTGTTGCACCTCCATCCAGCCGAGCGGCGCAGACAGCCCCACCAGAAGCCCCAACACCAAGGAGACTGGCAACACGAGCTTTCGGAACGCCCGTGTTACGTCCACTTTGGGTGCCTCGGGACTCAGGCTTATCACCATTGGATCAGGGACCATTCCACGTTGCGCGAACCGGAGATTTGCGTAGAAAAACGCAAACGACAGCACCCCACCTACGATTCCCAACGCTAGTTTGGTCCACAACTCGGTGAGAAAGACAGACTGGTACTCGATCTCGCCGAACCAATACCAGTCAACGGCCAAGCGAATTAGTGCCGGCAACCCAGTCACGAAGACGAAGAAGATCGCTATCAATGCGACAATCAGAATACTCCGGCGTTTCATGGATTGTCGAATTCCGGGGATTTGCTCGATTTCAGACATTCAACCGCCTCTTCTTTGAGCTTCAAGCGCACTTACGTGCATCGCCCATCAATAGCGTAGAAGGCTGGCCGCCCATGTGAAACCGGATCCAAATGCGGCCAGACAAATGAGATTTCCGCGTTGCACCCTTCCCGCTTGCACTAATTCGCTGAACGCGATCGGTATGCTAGCAGCCGTCGTGTTGCCGTATTTCTCAATGTTGCTGATGACCGTTTCCTCTGTGAGCCGAAGCCTCTTTCTAACAGCCTCGGTGATACGGAGGTTCGCCTGGTGCGGAATGACGAAGTCAACGTCTTCGGTCGTGAGGCCCTGCTTTTCGAGTGCCTGGTAAATCACTTCGGGAAAGCGTGTGATTGCGTGCCTGAAAACCTCTCGACCGTTCATACGCGGCGCGGTTGAGCGCTCTTCGATCATCTCCGGCGTGATCCATGGCCTGTTCAACGCACCTGGCTTCTTGATGCATAGTTCCTCAGCGAAATTGCCATCCGAATGGAGGTGGTGCCAGATCAGCGCGCTGCCGTTGGCACCGTCGGTGACCTCGAGGCAAACCGCTCCACCGCCGTCCCCAAATAGGACCGCCATGTCACGGCCCTGATCATCGAGAATCAACCCAGTCGACTGTACCTCGCCTCCGACCACCAGAATGCGATCGTACATACCCATCCGGATAAGCGCATCTGCCGAGGCCAATCCGTATAGAAACCCGGTGCATTGGTTTCGAATATCCATCGCCCCCGTGGTGCCAAGTCCTAACTCCTTCTGCAGCAGCACACCGTCTCCGGGGAAGTACATGTCGGGTGACACTGTCGCGAATATCACAAACTGAACATCTGTCGGTGCCCATCCTGCTGACTCGAGAGCCGCACGCGCCGCACGCACCCCCATCTCCGTCGATCCCTGACCCGGTGCGGCAAACCTCCTCTCCCTAATTCCTGTCCGCTCCCGGATCCACTCGTCGGAGGTGTCCATCATCGTCTCCAACTCCTGATTCGTGACAACACGATCGGGAACGTAGTGGCCCGTACCGGCAATTCTCGTCAGACGCATTGTGGAAAGATCCTCTCTGCAGCCACGACTGCTCTATTATCTGAAAGGTAGTGACGGGAATGCAGTCACGCGCCCGCAGTCACGCGTGTACTGCCTCAGCTGAAACGACAAACTACCGCGGTGATGTTGTCGGTTCCACCATCTTCGAGAGCCTCTGACACGAGACTGCGACACGTGTCCTCCGCGGGCTCCTGGAGAATCAGGTTCCTCCTGATCACATCGTCAGTCACATGCTTGGTCAAACCGTCCGTACAAAGTAGCAACACGTCACCGGATTGAACTTCAACGCTGGAAGCCGCTGGCGAGATTTCCTTGCCGACTGCACTCGATAACACGTGCGAGAGCGGCGAGCGTTCGGCAGAATCCTGTGTCAACACGCCTTCGTCCACCAACCCCTGCGCCAGAGTTTGGTCTCGCGTCAGCTGCAGCAGCTTCCCTGCGCGAAGCATGTACGCGCGTGAGTCTCCCACATGCACAATGTATATGCGAGGCCATAGGACATGCGCCACAGTAAGGGTGGTTGCCATGCCGGTGTACTCGGGACTCGAAGCGGCAGCAGATTGCACCATTCGATGACTGTTGTGCACAGATACTTCAAGGGCATTCAGCAAATCGGCTTCGAGATCTTGCTCCAATTTGTAGAAACACTGCAGAGAGGTAGTGACATAAAATGCGACCGCCTCCAAAGCCAATCCGCTTGCTTCCTCGCCCGCCGCACCTCCTCCTACTCCGTCCGCAACCAATAACAGACGCGCAACCGCTCCGCTCGTAAGGCGTTCGCGAGTGTGATTCGGAAGGCTGGTTTGCTGGATTTCCAGCATTTTGTGCATGGTCGCAATCAGGAACTGATCCTGATTGACCTTTCGCACTTTGCCGCAGTCCGTGAGCCCAAAGCAGTCAACCTTCATATCCTTGATCATCCAGGGCTCCCTTCAAAGACAACTACAGGCTGGTTCTGAAGTTTGATATTTCCCACGATGGAGTTGGTCGAACCATGCCGGACTGCCGCTCGATTTTCCGAACCGAAGTGAACGTACCCCGTCCGAGGCTAACTCCGCGGGTTGTCAGGCAACCCGCGGAGTTGGCTATTTCGGACGTTGCTACAAGCCCAATTTACTCTCGAGATGCTTCTTGACCGACGGAGTAATGGTCCCCTTGCTCAAGAGGTCGTCCAGGGTGGCAGTGATCTTTGGACGGTCCGCGTCGAGTCCTCGATCTCTCAATTCTTGGATCATACGTGCCAGCCGCTGGTCGTACTCACTATGCTTCAACTTTCCAGAGGTCATCTCTCCATGGAGATTCTCCAGCTTCTCGACCAAATGCTCGATAGAAATCGCATCCGCCATCCAGATCCTGCCTCTCTGGCCCCTGAGGCCAAACAATGTTGGTGGTTGATCAGTCCTGAAAAGTTTGCTACAACGTCGCCAAAAAGCCAATCCCCCAGTCCGACACCCGATTGCCGACCGCGTACATCATCCCCAAATGTCGCCAACGGTGAACCCATTTGGGAACGGATCGTCGGGATCAACAACATACTTGCTGAATCCCGTTATCCATGCACTGCCGCAAATCGTGGGCACCACACCCTCGTAGGGCCCGATCCGAACAGTCCTTTCCAAACGTCCAACGAAGGTCGTGCCCAAGATCGACTCATGTACGAAATCTCTGCCCAAGGGCAGATCTCCCTTGGCGTGCAAAACAGCCATTTTTGCACATGTGCCGGTGCCGCAAGGAGATCTGTCGAGTACTCCGGTCCAGGTAGCTGGTCGCTGCCAATCCAGAGTGCCGCTAGATACTACAACCGCGTTCCTCCGGTCTGCGCCTCGCCGGTTTGGAGGGCCTGAGAGTTGAGAAATGGTCACTCCAGAGATTCTCGGGTTCTCCGGGTGTTCCACCGGCAGCTGCTCTCGAGTTGCGGCCTTTATCATCTCACCCACTCTCGCAATCTCCTGGCCGTTCTCGGGCACCAACTCGATGCCGAGCTGTTCGGCATCAGCAATGGTATAGAACATCCCGCCATAGGCTACATCTACCGAGACCTCGCCGAGTTCCGGTACCTCGATCTTCTTGTCCACGTGAACAGCGAATGCCGGAACATTTTCAAACGTGACGTTCCGTACCTTGCCACCTGATACTTGAGCCTGAATGGCAATCAAACCCGCCGGTGCTTCGAGGATGATATTGGTGATCGGCTCCTCCGCAGCGACCATTCCGGTTTCCAGCAGCACCGTAGCCACACAGATCGTATTGCTACCAGACATCGCAGGGTATTCCGTCTGTTCCATAATGATGAACCCTGCATCGGCATCCGGGTGCACCGGAGGGACGATCAGGTTGCAGCACAACGCCGGATAACCCCGCGGCTCCTGCAGCATCCGGGTCCGTACTTCATCACGGTGAGCCTCCAGGTAGGTCTTTTTTTCAAACAGCGTATCTCCCGGAACATCGAGCACGCCGCCGACAATGACCCGCCCGGGCTCACCGCATGCATGTGCGTCAACTGCCAAGATCATCTTATTGAGACGCACGGCGACACCCAGTCGGTTAGTCGCTTATCGGGCGTTCTGTCTGGATCGGCTCCAGATTCGCCTGCCTAAGCAACTCGTTCAATCTCTGTAGATCCTGCTCGATAATTGCGTTCATGCGGATCAACTCTGTCTGAAGCAAACCCGACAGGTGATCGAATACCGCAACGGATTGGTCCGTTGGCCTGCTCTCGCCGCTTTCTACAGTAAACATCAGAGCGGCGAGCTTATTGTTGAGTTTGATCGGGAAGTTGAGGGGATCTTGCCCGCTGCGATTTCTCACCTGGTAGATCTCCTGCTCGACCTCGCTCAGGCCATCTTTCACCACGGCGCCTTGTTCGTGGATATCCTGATCTTCGGTCTGCCCCAACCTATCGTCGACGTCTCCTTTTATTCCCCTGATATCGATCACAGCCTGATTAGCCTCGCTGACACGGTCTCTGATGCGAAACGCCAAGTCGAAGCGAGCCTGGAGATCTGCGACGGTGACCCGCTCGAGCCGCGGATCGAGCTCGATCTCAAATTCCTGCGTCTGCGTTTCACCATCAGCAAAGAGTCGCACCTGGTACGTTCCCGGCACCGCCGCCGGGCCTACGTTGCCCGCTGCCCAGAATATTCTGCCCTCGAAATCCGTGTACCCCGGGTATCTCATACTCCAGCGGAACGTATTGGTACCGGCCTCCCTGGAAGGCCGCGCCGATCCACCGCCGAAATAGCGTGCGTATTCATCCATCTCGGGGGCTGCCTCTTCGTTCACGCTGGACGTGTAGGTTTGAATCACGTTTCCGGACCCGTCCAAGAATTCCAGCGCGAGTGAATCAGGCTCGTCGGCGAGGTAGTAGAAAACTTGCGCGCCGAAGTCGATTCCGCGCACGGGATCCACAGGATCAAACAAGTGCATGTCCGACTCCTCCACCTCTGGAGTGAGTTGGCGCAGCATATCCATGTTGTACATGACCCAGAAGGACCTACCGTGGGTTCCGATCACCACGTCGTTCTCCTCTACCACCAGGTCGGAAACCTGCACGTTCGGCAGGTTGAGTGACAGAGGCTGCCAGTCCGCACCGTCATTCCACGATATGTAGACCGTCCGTTCTGACGCGGCGTACAGGAGACCAGGCTTTTTTGGGTCTTCACGCACCGCGCGTACGAAGTCGTCTCCGGGGATCCCGTTGACTATCTTGGTCCAATTCTGGCCGTAATCCTCAGTCTTCCATACGTACGGTGAACGGTCGTTCTCGACCAAGTAGCGGATACCGGCCACGTACGCCTTTCCAGGAGTGTTTGGAGAGACCTCGATAGTGTTGATGCGCACGAAGTCGGGCGCATCGGGTGGAGTGACCCTATCCCAGCTCTCCCCGCCGTTGCGGGTCACGTGTACATACCCGTCATCTGAACCCACCCAAATGACGTTTGCATCGTGGTAAGACGGTGCGATCGCGAAGATGGTCGCGTATGTCTCGACACCTGTCTGGTCTTTGGTTAGTGGTCCGCCGGAGGGTCCCATCGTCGTTGGATCGGCTCGAGTCAAGTCGGGACTGATCTGTTCCCAACTCTGACCCTCATTTGTCGTTTTCCAAAGCTTCTGAGTCCCGGTGTAGAGTACGTCCGGCTCGAGATGTGAGAAGACAATGGGGAAGGTCCACTGTACGCGTTCAATCAGATCTTCTGACGACTGCCCCATCGGGTTTTCCGGCCAGACGTTGATAGCACGAGTCTGGCCGTTCGCGTGGTTGTATCTCGAAAGCGATCCGCCGTAACAACCGGCGTAATATATGTCAGGGTTTTCCGGATCATTGGCAATGTACCCGCTCTCACAACCGCCAACCTGGAAGAGGAAATTAGGTCCACCTGCATTCTCTGACAGGTGGCCCCAACCTTCGCTCGGAATGCACGCCGTACTGTTGTCCTGCTGCGCCCCACAGATAATGTACGGATCGTGGTGGGTAGTCATTACCCGGTAGAACTGCGCCGTTGAGTAGTCCTGAGCCGTCCAGGTCTGCCCACCATTGAACGACACGTTCGCGCCACCGTCATTGCCGTTGATCATTCGATCCGGATCGCTCGGGGCGATCCAAAGGTCGTGGTTGTCGCCGTGAGGCACGCGAATGCCTTGGAACGTGTTGCCGCCATCGCGCGACCGGTACAACCCCGTGTTCAGCGCATACATCACGTTGGGATCCTGCGGGTCGGCGTAAACGCGTGTGTAGTAAAAGGCACGCTGACGGAGCATCCGCTCGTCGTTCATGAGCGTCCAGGATGCACCTGCGTCATCAGAGCGGAATACACCACCGTCTTCGGCCTCCACCAATGCCCAGACGCGGTGCGGAGCGGCTGGTGAAAGCGCGACGCCTATCTTTCCGATCAAACCCTGTGGCAAACCCGGGTTCCGAGTTATTTCGGTCCAAGATTCGCCAAAGTCTGTGCTCTTGAACAGACCGCTTCCCGGACCGCCCGACGACATGCCCCAGGACTTTCTCCACGCTTCCCAAAGAGCCGCATAGAGAATGGCCGGGTTCTTGGGATCGACAGCGAGATCTACACCGCCGGTGTTTTCATCACGTTCTAGCACTTTCCGCCAGGTCTCGCCGCCGTTTGTGGTCTTGTAGATACCACGCTCGGGATTCGGCATCGAATGGACGCCAAATGCAGCTACCCAGACGGTGTTGCAATCGGTCGGGTGAATCCTGATCCGTGCGATGTTTTGAGTCTCGGCGAGCCCGAGGTGGCGCCAGGTCGAGCCTCCGTCGGTGGTCTTGTACACCCCATCGCCCTGCTGGATATTGCCCCTAATCTGAGTTTCACCGGTTCCGATGTAGACGACGTCGGGATTCGACTCGCATACCTGGACCGCTCCAACGGACGCACTGTTGATTTTGCCATCAGTAACTGGCATCCATGTAGTGCCGCCATCGGTGGACTTCCATAGGCCGCCACCTGTCGCGCCGAAGTAATACTCGAGCGGCCGTGCATCGCTTCCCGCCACGGCTATCGACCTTCCGCCGCGCGCCGGACCGATATTCTGCCACTGAAGCGCATC
Source organism: uncultured Gemmatimonadaceae bacterium (assembly GCA_964436395.1). Lineage (GTDB taxonomy): Bacteria > Gemmatimonadota > Gemmatimonadetes > Gemmatimonadales > GWC2-71-9 > JBDGYW01. The sequence goes on from CAYTDU010000174.1 coordinate 8,832, forward strand.
GTAGAGGTTCTCGGAATAAGTCTGGGTGTGTGCCGGAGATATTGGCATCACGGCGAAAAGGAATAGAACGAAGCGTAGGCTACGCATATCTGCCACCTCCATGGGCGGGCGCCCGGATACAAGAATCAGGTCTGATGAGTGTGCTGAGCCGCATAGTATAGCACCTCGGTAACGAGTCTGCGAGGTCGATGGAAGACTGCTCTAGACACAGATCGAAATGCCAATACGTTCCGGACCAACACATGAACCAATGCCAAGGGAATGCTCGATGACGATCCTACGACTGCTAGCCGTATTCTCCCTCACGCTCTTGGGTCCAACGGTTGCCGCGGCGTGTGGCAGCAGCCAAACCAAACAAC
>CAYTDU010000175.1:0-9109 GCA_964436395.1 uncultured Gemmatimonadaceae bacterium
GGGTGATGTTCACGCTTCCACTTTGACCGGGAAAGGACGACTACGTGAATGGGGCAGGTGCTCGGGTTCTGTCCCTCGGCGCAGGCGGGTGCACAGTCGTCGCCGAGGTGGACGATCGAGGCATTTTCGAGTCTGCCCGGCAGCTGTTCCCCGAGTACGAGATTGAAGTAATGGACGGTCGACCTGTCTCGCCGGAAGTATCTCTTTCGTCGTGCCGGGATGGCTACCTGATAACGTCGCGGGACGCCGCTCCAGTATCCCGTAGGTCTCGTATGGAGGCCATCGTTGCACTCGAATTCGCGCTCTCCCGGGCAATCGCAGCATCGTTCGGCAACGACCACGTTCACCTCCACGCTTCCGGGTCCGTGGTCAACGGACAAGCGGTAATTGCTCTCGGTCGATCTGGGGCTGGAAAGTCGAGCCTTGCGGCGTCTATGCTGTTTAGAGGGCACCCCACACTTGGTGACGACACCGTGTTCATAAATTCCAGCTGTTTTGCCGAGCCATTCAAGCGACTAATGAAGCTCAGCGTCGAAGTCCTCGGCGATCTGGGGGTGGCACCGGAGTCAACCATCCACTGGGATCGTGAGTGGCCCGAGGCGTGGTTCGATCCACTCGATGGCCCCGGCTGGGCGGACGAAGCACCGGTCGCATTGTTGGTACTAGCCCAGCACGATCCTAACGTTTCGTTGCAGCTCGAGCCTGTGGCCTCGTCCGAGGCCCTAAATGCGCTGCTACACAGCGTGATGATTACAGGGATGTCCGCACGGGCCGGGTTTGACAGGCTGCTGCATGTTGCGGAAACCGCAAAGGCGTTCCGCTTGAGATTCAGCTCCTCCGTTCAAGCCGCTGAGGTGCTGTGCAGCATGCTGAAATGACGGATCCGTTCACCGGGCGACTGTTGGATGTGTTGCGGGATGGTGCGCGTGCCCGTGGTGACGTAGAAGACGGAGCGGAACTCAGGCTCGCCGATCGGTTGGGAATCGGCAGATTCTTGCGATTCCGGACCAAAGAGGACTCCGAAAGCGGCGAGCCCGATGGGGAAAGAATATTGTTGGGGCTCGAGCTGTGCTTTCTCAAAGAGGCTGCCGAGCAACTCTCCGAGGCTCTCGCCGCCAGAGGCGTGCGCCATTTTTTCGTCAAAGGTATGGCCGTGGTCGATCGGCTTTATGGCCTCGGTGAGCGAGAAATGGCCGACATTGATCTACACGTAGTTCCTGAAGCCCGAGAGGCAACGCTGGCGACGCTCGAGGAACTCGGTTACGACATATCACCTGATGAAGAACAATCCGGACCGCCGGCACTCCGTTCCGGTTTGTTCGCCGGCAGGTATGGAGGCTCGAGTCCACTGCAGTACATAGGGGTGGACCTGGCCTGGGGTTTGGATCCCGTCGATCGGCTGTTGCCACGACCGGACCAGGCCGTTCCGGAGGAGGTCTGGAACAGTCTGGATGTGAGTGGAACTCTGCCCGTACCTGCAATTGAGCATCATGTCGTACTCCTCATTCACCACCTGGTTCACCACGACATGCTTCATTTCCGGGGTTTGGTGGATCTCGCGTTGATGTGGCCAAACGTTGTAGAGGAATCCGCCGGGAACATCGAGAGGGTAGCAAAGCAGCTGGGGGTATGGCGCACGACGCGGCTGCTAGCGGAGGTGCTGCGGTCTAATCTGAGGGTGAGCCTGGTGCCTCCAGGCGCGCCGCCAAACGATTGGAGAGGCAGGCGTGCGCGCAAGATGCTCGATCCAGTCGAGTGGTGTATATGGGCCTCACACGCCACCGAAGCCGAATTCGTCGAGATCAACAAAAGACGCATTCGCCGCCGCGTTCTGTTGATCGACGATCTCCTCGACTTTCCCAACCTCGTGGCGGATGCCCTCGCGCCTCCACGAGAGTACTTGGCGTGGCGCTGGCCTGATGCCAGATCGATGTGGGGAGCGCGTTTGACTCATCTTCTCCGTGTAGCGGGCAAGCTCTTCTGATGTCTCTGTTTGACGTTGGCTCATGGACCCTTGGATACTAGGTTACCCGTATGGACACCTCTCCCGAACTCGTACGTCCTAGGAGTCGCACTGATGTCATCTTCCGGCCCCTGGACGACTCCTGGGTGCTCTTCGATCCAGTTTCCGAACAGTTGCACGTCTTGAACCTCTCCGCGGCCTTGGTATGGGCCAATCTCGACGGGGAATCCACACCGGAAGCCGTCGCTGAGGCAGTAGGGTCTGCGTTCAGCCCTCCCAAAACTGCTGCCGACGTGTTGACGGATGTGCAGCAGACGCTTGGCCGCTTCAGGGATGCAGGTCTCCTGGACGCCCTAGATAATTCGTGAACTACTACCGCGAGCTCCTCCGGCAGCGGGAACGAATCGAACCGTTCCGTAGCGCTATCCATGCTGTGGTGGGGCCCGAAGACCGCGTGTTGGAAGTAGGGACAGGTGTGGGTACATACTCCTTCTTTGCCGCCGACGCCGGTGCTGCACGAGTCTGGGCCGTCGAGGGCGACCCGGTCGTTCACGTAGCGGAGACCATCGCCAAGTTAAACGGATACACGGACAGGATCGAGTTCGTCAGAGGATGGATTCCTGAGGTTGTTCTCCCTGAGCGAGCTACGACGTTGATATTCGAGGACTTCCCGCCGCGTTTGCTGGATGCCCGGACCCATCGGCTCCTCACCAAACTCCGTGACAGATATCTGACACCTGATGCACGCATATTGCCGAGTGGAGCCCGGCTGTTTGCGGCTCCCGTGAAAGCAGACAGTGGCTTGGCATCCCCGTTGCTGCCATTAGGAGAGGAAGATGAGTCCGCATACGGTCTCGACTGGTCGCCTACGCGGGAGTACGTGGCCAACACCGCGCATCACCTCGGAATTCCACCTGATGCGACATGCGATCCACCTGCGGTGATGGCGACTCTGGCATTCGACCAGGTCCCGAGTGTCGAGCAGATTGGTGGAACTGCTTCCTGGGAGGTCGAGCAAGATACCGAAATCAGCGGCATCGCATATTGGTTCGATCTACTCCTGACACCGGATATTCGGATCTCCAACGCCCCCGGGGCACTTCCCGGATCGTGGAGGCAGCTTTTTCTGCCACTCGACCCCTTTTTGAGGGCATCGGCAGGCGAATCAATCGAGGTAGGTGTGCGTCCGGAATCCCTTCGAGATGGGGCTCCCGGTTGGCTCTCGTGGTGGGCGAGGGCTGGCGAGAACGAGGTCCGCGGTCACGAATTCGCCTCTCTCCCAGCGTCGGTCGCAGATCTCTACGCAGAGTCGCCGGATGCCATTCCGCGGTTGAGCAAGAGAGGAAGACTCGAGGCCAGAGTACTTTCGTCGGTCGACGGAGTGCGATCTGTGAGTGAGATTGCTCGTGAACTTGCTGAGGCGACCGACGGGCTGACCGAGATGGAGGCGCTCGGCCTGGCGGTGAGAGCCCTAAAGAGTAGGATTGAAGCACCCGATATTATTGGTATGAGCACGATCGCCGGCAATGCGCCAAACGATCACCGAAATAATGTGACGTAATTCCTAGACGCGGTGTAAGGAATTCACAATATTTGCGGTGCTCAAATGGACAGAGTGCGAGAGGAGTATTGTCATGACTCAGGCGAATAGAAGAGAGTTCCTGAGGAAGTTGGCCGGAGGAGTGGCTTATTCTGCTCCACTCGTGTATTCGATGGCTGCTCCGATGGATGTTGTAGCTCAGTCGGGCAAAGGCTGGAAGGCGTCGGGAAAAGGCAAGGGTCACGGTCAAGGTAACGGCCAGGGAAACAGTGGTATGACCTCATTCGTGTCGCCACCGGGCAACAGTCCGCCCGGCAGTGGTGTTTAGAGTGGGCCTCTTGCAGGAGGCAATCACCTGACCCATATTGTGCACTCTTGTTGAACGTTCTTGATTTTTTGAGGTGTTTTCGATGGCCTGGAGAGTAATTGACACTGATGGCGAGACCTGGAACGTTCAGGCAGCGGCTGAACGGCGGGCAAATACCCACCTTTGGCAGCTCAGTGTCTCCTTCCGATCGCGGAACACGGATCGCGAAGTGGGTGCTATCTGGGCCACGTATCCACTCGAGGCCGCATCCAAGTCGTGCCTGTTCCAGGAGGCCGACCGTATCTCCGACGACGCGCTGAAGGATTTGCTCGTTCAGCATATCGGGTGAGGTACCGCCACAACCCCCGAGAAGATGTCAACCGCGCAAGTCCAGGATCTCCGTCGCATAGCCGAAGCACTCGGGCAATTGCACGGACACACGGTTGAGACAGTAGAGATTCGTTCGGACTGCCGGCTTTTTCGCGTTGTTTTCGCTGATGGGCACATGCTTGTTGTTTCGGCTCTACTCGATGATTCAGGAAAGCCGCGTTTGGATGTGGACTTTCTCCGCACGCCCGAAACGGCTTTGCACGGACAGCTCGAGGTTCCGTTCAACCTGGGAGATTCGGACGAGGAGTCCGAAGATTGACTGGCGGCTACTATGAGTGAACGGCTCAAGTTCTCCGATTTCGAGTTCTCCACGCTCCCCGATGGGCGTTGCCGAGCGCGCGTCGGCCTCCGTTGGGGCGACAAAGCGCAGTACGAAGGCGTTTCGGAGGGGTTGGCATCGCCAACAGGGGAACTCAGGTGCGCTGCACAGGCCACCGTTCAGGCTCTCGAACAGGCTGTTGAGGGCAAGGTCGGGTTGGAACTCCTCGGCGTGAAATCCGTACGTGCCTTTGATTCGACAGTTGTCATCGTCTCGCTTGCCTGCCTGCAAGAGGAATCGCATCGTGTGGTGGGGTCTTGCCTGTCCGAGGGGCAGCTGCCACGTGGAGCAGCCTTGGCGGTGCTCAACGCCACGAACAGAATGCTAGGGAATTTGGTGTTTACGCGATGAGAGTGTATCTGCTAGGTATCGTTTTGATCTTTATGGTCGGGTGCGCATCCTCACCACCAACGGTGGGAGCCGAACCATCCGGAGGTGATGTCGACCTCGGCACTGTTGCGGACGAGGCAGCGGTCCAGATGCGTGTGTCGAGTCCTGAAGATTCAGCAGCCGATTTTGAGGCCTTGGAAGCTCTACACGACCTCGAATTCGGGGTGGCCGACACTTCTGGTCTCCCGTTCGACACCACCCTTCTTTTTGCCAACACATACGATGGCCCGGTTTCCAGCGCTCGTGGCGGTCCCGCAAGTGCCACCGCAACTACCTATGACATTGACATCGAGTCGTTCGCCACGCACGAGCGTGTCGAGTACTATGTGGACTTCTTTCTGGATGAAGCGCGTGACCGGTTCAACATCTGGCTGGGACGGCTGAACCGGTATGAAGGCATGATTCGGCATCGGTTCCGCGCTGTGGGTGTACCGGAAGACCTCGTTTATCTCGCAGCGATCGAGAGTGGTTATTCGAATACCGCAGTGTCTCGTGCGAGGGCAGTGGGCATGTGGCAATTCATGTCATATACCGCCCGAGAGTATGGCATGGTCGTGGACGATTGGGTCGATGAACGCCGGGATCCGTTCAAGGCGACTAGCGCCGCCGCGCGATTCCTGGCTGACCAGTACGAGCGGTTCGGGTCGTGGTATTTGGCTGCCGCGGCCTACAACGGGGGGCCGAACAGGGTGTCGCGCGGCTTGCGGCGCTTGTCACAACGTGGCGACACGGCCCAGTCTGACGAGACGTTTTTCCGCTTGTCGGACAGGCGCTACTTGCTCCGTGAGACTCGCGACTACGTCCCCAAGCTGATCGCTGCGACCCAAATAGCCAAGAACCCGTCCAACTATGGGTTTGACAGTATACCCCACTTGCAACCGCTGGTATTCGACGAGATCACCGTGCCCGATGCGACGGGCCTAGACGTGCTTGCTCAGCTTGCGGACACCACCACTCCGGCTCTAGTGGAACTCAATCCGTCGTATTATCGCGGTGTTACTCCTCCGCGGCGCGAGGCAATCGTACGAGTGCCCCGTGGAACTGGGACTTTGGTGGCACGCCGCTATGATGAACTGCCGCCGGAAGACAGGGTGAACTTCGTGTCGCATCGGATCTCGCGGGGAGAAACACTGGGTGGGCTGGCGCGGCGCTACAGTGTGAGCCTCGAGCTTCTGATGGCCGCGAACCCAGGTATTCAACCTCGTCGCCTCAGTATCGGCCAGCGGGTGGTGATACCGCTCAGCGCGGCTGCCCGCGCTAACCCCGGGAGCGCTCCACGCATGCTGACGGTTGGCCAAAGGTATCACAGGGTGCGTTGGGGAGAGACGATGTCCGGCATCGCCAAGCGCTACAGAGTGCGATTGTCAGACTTGTTACGGTGGAACGGCATGAGCAGCAGCGACGTGCTGAACACGGGCAGGCGGCTGATCATACACAGGTGATGATTTCAGAGTGCAGAATGGTTCTGCACTCTGAATTTTGCACTCTTCTATCGACTGCCTCCCGAATACCCCTCCATGAGCACACCCGGGTATCCGTTGTCTGGATCTCTCCCGGCTTCGATTAGATCCCTGATGCGGCTGGGGCCCCTGTTGTACGCGAGGAGCGCGAGGTTGATGTCCTCGTAGTTCTCCATCAGGTACCTGAGATACCGAAAACCGATCTTGAGATTCGTCTCAGGCTCGAGGAGCTGCTCAGTTGTGATATCTGCTTCGTAGAAACGTGCCGTAGCGAGCTGCACCTGAGCGAGCCCGAAAGCATCCGCCCGGCTCCTGGCACTTACATTGAACTTGCTCTCCACGTTGACCAGCCGGAACGCCAGTTCGGGATCGAGACCTTCGCGCGAGGCTGCGTCGAAGATCAACTCCGCCAAATTTGCCGGAATTCCATACTGCGCCGAATACGCCATCACCGCCTCAGCTTTCGCGAGGCGTAGCCGAGCCAGTTCCAACTCGCCGGCCGATGTGTGAGCCGCATCGCGTGTCTTCAGGAAATCGGACACTGCGGAGGACCCGTTGTAAAAAATGCCGTCGCTCGGCACCAACCCGGCAGGTGCCCATCCTCCAACGGCAGCACCAATGAATGCCAGCATCGAAAATAGGCCGATGCCGCGCAGCATTATCCGTTGAGTTGCCGATAATCGGTCCCATGCATGTTGCAGGGCGCCGGCCACCTTTGCGGCCAAGATCTTTATGTCGCTCATCTTTTTTTGTTTCCCGTCAATTAGTTTCCTGGCCGGAATCGGTCCTTTTCCAGGTACCGCGTGTTCCGCCAGTTTTTTCCAGAAGCCGAATCTGTCCGATCTCCATATCGTGACTGACTGCTTTCGTCATGTCGTAGACGACAAGCAGCGCCACCGAAGCGGCAGTCAGTGCTTCCATCTCAACACCCGTTCGGCCGACGGCCGTTGCGCTGGTTTCAATACGAACACCAGGCAACGATTCATCGAACTCGGCTTTCACCTGCACGTGATCGAGCCCGATCGGGTGACACAGCGGAATAAGATCCGCCGTTCGCTTGGCTCCGCACAGCCCAGCCAATTCGGCTGTGGACAGTACGTCACCCTTGGGTCCTGAGTTTCCCTTTACTATGTCAAAAGCTTTGGCGGACATCCTGATCCACCCCTCGGCTCGGGCCGTCCGAACCGATTCGGGCTTTGCGGCCACGTCCACCATCCGCGCTTTGCCTTTTCCGTCAATGTGGGACAGGGTCACAACAAACTCCCCAAATCGCTTGCTAGCACCGCAAGTGCCAATTGTGGGTTAGCATTACCCTGTGCCTCCATTCGTGTCTCCTGGACCCGTTTTAGGGCTCTTAGACACGCTTCCATTCGTTCGGGCGACGTAGTTGGATCCACCAACTCGTCTCGCAATCTCACAGCCATAACGTCCAGTGTGCCACTGAAATCGCCCCTAGCTCCCCAGGAGGCCTGTGCGAGTGCCGCTTCGGCCCACTTCGTTGGCCCTTTTGCAATAGCTCGTAGAAGCAATCCGGCACGCTCTGCCTCTTCGTTCTCACCCTCTGCCCGCAGCGCCCTCCCAATGCAACCATCCGCAGAAACCACTCTACGCTTGACCTCTGCGGCATCTGGTGACTCGGTCAGCTCGTTCTCGAGGAACGCCTGGACATGTTCGTCACCTACTCTCCCGACTCTGATCGGCACGAGCCGAGATCGAATCGTCGGCAGCAAAGCTTGCGGGTCGGCCACCGTGAGTAGTACGACGGTGTCCGCCGGCGGTTCCTCCAGTACCTTGAGGAGGGCATTCGCTGCCTCCTGACTAGCCTCCTGAACTATGAGTCGCTCTGCATCACCGATTATTACGACCTTCCTACTGCCTTGAAACGGTGTCAGAGCCACCGACCGCTGCAGCAATCGAACCGAAGCCAGTGAGTGGCTAGCCATCCTGTCAGGAGCATCGTAGAGTGGGCCATTGCGACGCTCAGTCCAGATTTCAGCCAGCATTTCCCTGACCTGCTCGATCTGCTTTTCCGAGTCCCCCGACTTCGGCCGCGGGACCGGAATGAACCAATGCAGGTCCGGATGCCCCAAGCCGACTACCTTCAAACATGCAGGGCATTCACCGCACGGCTCTCCTGGTCCGCCTTCGCATAGCAGGCCCTGTGCCACCCACAGAGCTACACGCTGCTTTCCCACGCCGGCAGGTCCAACCAACATTGCCGCCTGTGGGAACCGGCTGGAGGCGAGAGCGCCACCCAGCCGGTGTAACAAGGCATCATGACCGTAAATTGGTCGTAAATTCATCGGTCACCAATGTACTTACGCCAGGTTTTTTTGGGTAGTAGGCACAGTTAAGTTATTATACGACATAGGTTTAAGTTCATTGACCTCGAACTGGCCGAGGTGGTTTGGCGAAAATGCCAGCTATGTGAGCACTCACTCTTATAAATATCGCTTGTGAGCGTGTGCTCACAAATAGCACGTATGCCACGCGTGGTTCCACAATCTGCTGCACGGATAGAACAACCGGTCGATGCAGCTGGGAATCGTTTGGTTTTCGACAAAACGGCGCGAAACGAGGTGTGGGCTGCCAGGATGGCATTGGGGTGGTGGCAGCGTGGCATGGGGGAGGAGCAGGGGGAAAGGGGATAGGGGATAGGGGGTAAGTTTCTTGTTGGAAGCTGGGCGTGTTGTCCATATTTGCTCTATGTCAAATGTGCTTTTTCACCGTTCGGAGGGTT
>CAYTDU010000176.1:0-9104 GCA_964436395.1 uncultured Gemmatimonadaceae bacterium
TCTCGAGGGCCGCGAAAGTGCAGGCATTGTATCGCAGGGGTCCGCGGAAGATGTCCAGGCACCAATAGTAGCTGGACTCACCCGACTGTGTGATACTAAGACCGGGAGTGTTCCCGTAAGCAATGTCAAGCGCCGCTCAGACGTTTATGCGGGAGACTATGCATCGGAGTCGCCTGACCTAATTATCAGTTTCGCCGAAGGTTATCGCGCTTCATCGACCACGGCCTTGGGCGGAATCCCTAGCGCAGTTTTCGAAGACAATGTCAAGCCTTGGAGCGGTGACCATGTGGTCGATCCCGAACTCGTGCCTGGCGTGTTTTTCTCGAATCGGCCGTCTCGGAAAAAGGGTGTGAATATGGTGGATATGGCTCCCACGATCCTGAATGCGTTCGGAGTTCCCAAGGGGTCAAAGATGGAGGGGGGCTCGATACTCGAATGAAGATTCTAGTGGTAGGGCTCGACTGTGCCGCCCCGGAGATTGTGTTCGCCGACGAAAGCCTGGTGAACATCAGGCGCGTGATGGACGCAGGATGTTACGGCAAGCTGGAAAGCGTGGTGCCGCCGATAACCATTCCAGCCTGGATGTGCATGGCTACTGGCCAGGACCCTGGCTCGCTCGGTGTTTACGGCTTCCGAAACCGCTCCGATTATTCATATGGAGCACTCGAGATAGCCACGTCTCGATCGATTCGGCAGGTGACCATCTGGGATCAAGTGGCGATGGAAGGCGGCCGCTCTGTATTGATCGGTATACCCCCGTCGTTTCCGCCGCGAAAGGTGAACGGCGTCTGTGTTGGATGTATGCTGACGCCTGACGTGAGTCGGGACATCTACACACACCCAGCATCAGTCAAAGACGAGATTGAGGCTCTCGTGGGTGAGTATCCGGTAGATGTGAAGGGATTCAGGACCGACGACAAAGAGTGGTTGAAAGACTCGATCTACGAGATGACCGCGAAGCACTTCGAAGTGGTTAGGCATTTCGTCCAGAATGCGGAGTGGGATTACTTCGAGTTCGTGGAAATCGGCGTAGACCGAATGCATCACGGATTCTGGAAGCACCACGATCCGAGCCACAAGCAGTTTGAACCGGGTAACCCATACGAGTCGGTCATCCGGGATTACTACAGATATGTGGATCGCGAGCTGGGCACGGTGTTCGAGCTGTTGGATGAGGACACTGTTGTCTTGATCATGTCCGATCACGGTGCCCGTGCTCTGGACGGTGGTTTTTGTGTCAATGAGTGGCTCGCCGAGAATGGCTTGCTGGTGCTGAAAGAACGGCCGACGGAGATCACGCCATTCTCTGATTTGAACATCGATTGGAGTAAGACGACGGCCTGGAGCGAAGGGGGTTACTACGGCCGAGTGTTCCTGAACGTGAAGGGTCGTGAGCCACAGGGACTGGTGGAGCCCGAGGACTATGACAAAGTGCGCGATGAGTTGCAGCAGCAACTGGAGAGCGTGCTCGACGACACCGGAGAACCCATGGGCACCAGGGTGTTCAGGCCGGACCAGATCTACCGCAATGTTCGTAACATTGCGCCCGACCTGCTGGTTCACTTTGGCGATCTGGCATGGCGCGCAATAGGCGGGGTCGGATATCCATCGGTGCACGTTCAAGAGAATGACACCGGGCCAGACGACTGTAACCATGCGCAATTCGGCGTATTCGTACTTGCGTCATCGAACAACCCGCTACAAGGGGAGGTGGACGGAGTGCATCTGTTGGACCTCGCTCCCACGTTGCTCGATTTGGCGGGCTATGACATTCCCGAGTCCATGCAGGGCTCGTCGATCGCGCGGGGCAAGTCGATGCTTTCGTCCGAACACGGAACTGGTCTTTCAATGGAGGGTGAAGAAGCCGTCAGACGCCGGCTCAGCGGCTTGGGTTACATATCCTGAGTATCGGAGTGTTCAGCGTGGCTCACTTTCCAGGCTAGGGTGTAGTAATATTGATAAGAGCGCTCCGGAGTTGCTTATGCGTCGGATCAGCCTTTCCCTAACATCACTCCTTTTGGTGGCTTTTTGCTCCGCCCACGGACAGCATGCAACCTTTTTAGGTGTAATAACCGACTCCCTTACTGGGGAGCCGCTCGCAGGTGCTTATGTGTCCCTAGTAGATCATGAGCGGACGGTTGTCACCGGTGTCGACGGGCGATTCGAAATAGGGGAAGTCCGCACCGGAGACGTGACGGTACAGGTTCGCCGGCCCGGGTTCCGAGCTGGATCGGTTCATTTTGAGATCACCGTAACGCGTGCAGTAACGGTCGACCTTGGTACGATCGCGTTATCACCGGTGGTCGTGGAGTTGGACCCGGTGTTAGTAAAAGGAACGGCCGTAGATCGAAAGCTCACCAGAGTCGGTTTCTTTCAACGGATGAGTACCGAGCACGGCACCTTTTTTACCCTGGAAGACATCGAGCGTCGCAATCCTAGGAACACAACTGACCTGATCCGGCGGATACCTGGTTTTCGGGTAAATCAGGAAGGGATCGGCAACTCGGTATCAAGTGGTCGGGGGGTGCCCAGCATAAGCCAAGGGTTTGCCAGGTGTGACGTCGACTACTACATAGACGGTGTCCACGCTGACGGTGCGGTAGTCGACGACGTGTTGCCTAACGCGCTCGCGGCCATGGAAGTGTATACGGGTTCGGCAACGATCCCGCCGGCGTTTCGGTTGTCCGGAAATCCCAAATGCGGTGTGGTTGTCATCTGGACCAGGTCAGGCGGCAGGGGCCCGACGGGCGTCTAGGCGACCGAAAATCGTGCGCGCACGTCCGCGCTGACGTCTGTGGGTTTGCCGGTTTTGGCGTCGATGGGGCACCATAGGGTTCGCGCTCTCGCGAGCAACCTACCGTCCGATGCACGTGACAACTCGGTGTGGCGCTCGAAGGCGCGACGCGATGCGGTTCCCACCCACGTCTGAGCCACGATTTCGTCTTCCAGCAGGGCAGGATGTTTGTAGTCGATCTCATGTCGGAGTACTACCCAGAGTAGCGCCTCCTGGTCTGTTGGAGATGCTGCAGTAAACCAGTGAGCAGTCGCCGCTTCCTGAACCCATCTCAGAAAGACCACGTTGTTGACGTGACCCATCATGTCGATGTCGCTTTCCTTCACCTCTATTCGGATCTCATGTCGGTCAGGTTCTGTTGGCATGCGCTCGTCCTATTCGTGTCCAAGAAAAGTCGTGCAGCACAAGATACCGTGAGTTCCGTTTTGCGGTGGAGCCTTGCGCCCGTCGCGGATTTCGGGAAGACTTCAAGTGAGAGGGACGAATCATGTCAGAATCCAAAGATGCTCCAAGCAAATATTCCCGTGCCGAGCTACAGAAAATCCGCGACATACTTGGCACACCATCCGCGAACCTCGCGTGCCCAAAGTGCGAAGCCCCCCTGACGGTCAGCCAGCCGGTTGACGGTCCGCGCGGTCCCTGTTTTCTGGTGGGCTGCAGACAGTGCAACACCAAAGCCGTGGTCACCGACGTTCCCGGTATGTGGCAACCCGCGCCCAGAGGCTAGTAAGAGCCAGGGAGGCTCCAATGCTCGTGGCCATTTTGGATGATGACGAAAGTCGGTGCGCTGAGATGCAGAAGACGCTGGCTCAGGCAGTTCCCGCGGCGGAGCTGGAGTGTTTCGATAACGCCCCGGACATGATAGCCTGGCTCGCGCGGCATCTGGACAATGTGGCACTCGTTTCACTCACCCACGACCTCGGCCCGAGCCGGTTCAGGGACGGCATGCTCTTCGACCCAGGCACTGGGCGTGATGTAACCGATTTCCTCGTAGAGATGGAGAGGACGTTCCCGGTTGTCGTTCACACCGCAGTTGGATCTAGAAGCAGGGACATGCTCATGCCGCTCGAGCATGCCGGGTGGCCGTGTGCGCAGGTCGAACCGAAGAAGAACCTCGAGTGGATCTCTGCCGCTTGGGCACCGTGTGTTGCAGAACTGTTGAGCGAGTAGCCAAGTCAACGCTTTCCGGTACGTCTGCGTATCACTCTCAGAGGATCTAGCGAAACTGCGCTAAAGTGCGCAATTTTTCTGCCCCGTTTTACATAGCCCACGAGTCGAGGCGCGGAATGCCGGTAAACTACGACTACGATCCCAAACTGAACGCGGTAATAGTGCATCTCAAAGGGAAGGTCAGCAAGGACGAAGTCATCGACCACCTTGGCCGACTCCTCGAAGATGATGCGGTTCAACCTGGATATTTCCAGATCGTGGATTTCAGCACTACGGATGACTATGCGCTCTCGGAGGAAGATATCGCGGAGATTGCTCTAAAGGTTGAGGAAGTGGTCTCCGCCAAGGGGCACACACGCTCGTATTACTTCACCGACAGCATTAAGACGTATGCCATAGCGGGGTTGCTGTGTGCGCTCGGTGAGGACAATGGCGTCAATGTCGAAGTGTATCGGGATTGGGAAACGATGGTCAGAGTGATGGGAATGAGGGCACTCGACGCGGCGAAATCGCCTAGTCAACCATTGACCATCACGTAGCCAACACCACCCTGTATACCACACCGTTGTGAGTCGCCTGGCCGGTGAGTTGTGTTTGGAAGAACTCCATTGAAATCTCTTGGAGAAACGATTCATTGACCAAATTCAGAGTTACTGTGTTTCCATTCAGGGTCCAGGCACCGTTCAGACTCACATCTGCCGCACTACACCCGCCGGTTCCAACGGGAATCATGAGCTGGCCTTCGGTTCTACCTTCGGCGTACAGAATCAGTTCGATAGTAGCTCCCAACCGGAGTTGATCTGTTACCGCTCCGCCTTCTTCGGTAGTGAGAGTCACACCGTAGTAAATGCCGGCCAGATTTTGCATGGTGAGCAGCACATCGTCGATAGGTTCGGTGCTTCCGTCGCAGCCGAAAGCCCCGAACACCGCAGCTGAAAGAAGGGTCAAAGTCAGACGCGTCCTAACCGATTCGAACACCATCGCTCCTTTCTCATGTTCCATGCAGGAAATCTTATACGGAGAATATGGATCGTACACCGACACGTACCATACCGATCCCATGCTCAGGCCCGTAGCTCGTTGGTGAACTCCGGCATCATCCAATGAGGAAGATACCAACGAGGCGAGTATCGTTTTGCCTACCCGTTAGGATAGGGGTCGCGTCCAATGGCGCGCAGGGGCATTTTCTCAGAGTGTAGAATGCAGAATGCAGAGGAGAGGCGTGGATGAAGTGGGAGGAAAAGATACTGTCCGCCCGTCCGTCTGTCCGCCCTACATCCGTGTCAGACATCGGGGAGTAGATGGCTGAACTGAGGAACCATAGTAGCGCTCCGAACGGCGGCCGGCACCCCCGTGCGACTGAACCGGCGACTCTGTTTGTCACGCTCGGCCTTTCCGTGGTGGGAGCGATCATCGGGTTGCAGATACTCACGACCATTGGAGTGACCCCGAACACGTCGATCATTGGGGTGCTGATCGCGATTCTGTTGTCGCGGATTCCCCTCTCGTTCTTCAGGCGTTTTCGATCCATTCATCGGCAGAACCTCGTTCAGACCAACATTTCGAGCGCGACGTTTGGAGCAGCTAACTCGCTGTTGGTGCCGGTTGGCATTCCGATTCTGATAGGGTTGCCAAACCTGGTTGTTCCGATGCTCTTCGGGGCAACGATGGGAATGCTAATCGACCTCGCCATGCTCTACTGGTTTTTCGACTCGCGTCTGTTTCCGGGCAGCGCGCCGTGGCCGATAGGTATTGCCGCGGCGGAGTCGATTCTCGCGGGCGACGAGGCCGGAGCCCGCGGAGCGGTCTTGGTCGGAAGTGCAGCTACTGGAGCAATCGGATCGTCTAATGTGTTTGGCTTGCTGACTCCAATCATTGGTGTGAGCGCCCTGCCCATGGCGGCGTTCGGCATTGCGTTTTTGGGTAATCCATGGGCACTAACGATGCTCGGCTTTGGCCTTCTGACCCGCGCCTATTTGCCAGGCCCCACGGGGATAGACATCAACGAGCAGTTGATTCCGCACGGCATGATGTTGGGGGCCGGGTTGGTGGCTCTCGTGCAGGCCGTTCTTTTTGTGGTGTCGCGCGAGCGGGAGAAGTCAAACGCCGATCTGATCAATAACGTTGACAATGAGGGGGACAAGCGGTCTCCTACTTGGGAGGCTGGCTACACGAGGACAGCAGCGGAAACTAGAGCCGCACTGCTCAAAGGTACTGGCCTCTACGTGATTGCCGCCATTGCTCTCGCTGTGTTGGGCGGGCTCTTGACAGAGATGTCGATCGGGCAAACGGCGCTGTGGGCTGTGTTTGCCGCTATCTCGTGTGTTGCCGCAGAGTTCATCGTTGGTTTTTCGGCCATGCACGCCGGTTGGTTTCCTGCGTTTGCTACCGCCCTGATATTCCTGATCATAAGCCTGGCTTTGGGATTCCCGATTGCTGCAGCTGGTTTGCTGGTCGGGTTCGTGGTGTCGGGAGGTCCTGCCTTTGCCGATGCCGGATACGACTTGAAGGCCGGCTGGCAGCTCCGCGGCTACGGACGTGATCCCGAGTTCGAACGTGAGGGGCGAAAGCAACAGATCATTGCTGCTTTGCTTGGCCTGCTGGCGGCGTTGGTTGTCGTGACGCTGGGTCACAACTTCTATTTTGAGAGAGATCTATTCCCGCCGGTCGTGCGGGTGTACGCCGCGACGATCACGGCAGGCATTGATGGCTCGCAGGCATGGAAACTCCTAATCTGGGCCGGCCCGGGAGCGATCATTCAACTCATCGGTGGACCAAAGCGACAAATCGGGATTCTGTTTTCGACGGGGCTGCTCATTCTTAACGCCGCCGCTGGATGGGCGGTGCTGGCCGCCATATGCATTCGCTTGATTTTGGCCAGGGGTAAGAGCGTCGAAGGGTCGCCTCTCACGATTATGGCTGCCGGGTTGATCGCAGGCGACGCATTGTGGTCGTTTGGATCAGCAATGTTTAGGATGTGAGGACGCTAGCAGCTGCCTCCCACTGGAGATCCTGACATATCTGTGGGTCTAGCCGCTGATTTACGCGGACCACCCCTCGATACGCTCCGCGTCATTGCGCGTCCCTCCGCGGCAGAGACTTATCCCGTGTATTGGTTTTGGCCGCGGATCTACGCGGAAACCGGCGGTGTTGGGTTGCCCCACCCCCGACCCAAGAAACCCTCCGCGTCATTCTGCGTCCCTCCGCGGCAAAATCACCTCTGAAATTTCCGGTGACTCAACGCTTTGTTTGCAGAAGTTGGCATGTGTATGCAGGACATAGATGAAGCCCTGGTTTGCACGTGAGTTACTGTCAACGCACCCAACATGGAGGTTGCGCGACGGTGGGAAACAAAAGTTCTGTCGGGCTTATCCACGAGCAGCTGACCGAACAGGTCATCGGTGCGTTCTTTTCAGTGCACCGGGAACTTGGCTACGGGTTTTTGGAATCCGTCTATGAGGTTTCATTGTTCCATACAATAGCAGACATCGGCCTGGAGGTGCGGCGCCAAATTCCACTTGATGTCTGGTTTCGACGAAGGCGTGTCGGATTGTTCAAGGCAGATATTGTGGTCGAGAGTGCTATGATCGTAGAGCTGAAGGCAGCTAGGAATCTGGTCTCTTCACACGAAGCACAGTTGCTCAATGCGTTACGTGCCACCAACATTGAAGTGGGGATCCTGCTCAACTTCGGTCAGAAGCCGACCTTCAAGCGGCTGGTGTTCTCGAATACTCGCAAGCGCCTCCGCGGTCGTCCGCGGCCGATCATTGATTCGGGCAGAACCGGTATCGTACCGGCCGGCTAGTGGACTTGATGAAAATCGCACGACCGTAAGCAATCAGGACGAGAACCGGAGCAACAATGGCACTCAAGCAAGTACTGGACATCTTGGAATTGTTGGACCGACCCGAGGTCGACGGGGCCGAAATCGCAGAGCTGTTTGCGTCGCGCGGACTGGGTGGAATGGATGTGGAGCCGGTGAAGACGGACCTCGGCTCGACAACATTCCTCAGGCTGCTGATTCCCGGTACGGACGGGCGTAGCGGCGGAGGGAAGGCCCCGACAATGGGAATCCTCGGGTTCCTGGGTGGTGTTGGTGCGAGACCGGATGTGGTTGGGCTCGTGTCCGACGGTGATGGTGCAGTGACCGCATTGTCTGCGGGGTTGAAGCTCGTAGACATGTTCAACCTGGGCGATCGGCTGTGTGGCGACATTTTGGTTGCCACTCACGTGAGTCCCGATGCACCAGTGAAACCTCACGAACCCGTTCCATTCATGGGGTCACCGGTCGGCATGGAAGAGATGTGCGAACGACTGGTAGATCCCGATATGGATGCGATCCTCTCAATTGATACGACTAAAGGCAACCGCATCATCAACAATCGCGGCTTCGCGATCTCGCCTGTTGTGAAGGAAGGCTACATCCTGAGAGTGAGCGAAGATCTGCTCTCCATTCAAGAGTGGGTGACGGGACGGAGGCCTGTAGTCCTTCCGATCACGACACAGGACATCACTCCGTATGCAAACGAACTTTACCACCTGAACAGCATCCTCCAACCGGCCACGGTCACGGATGTACCTGTCGTTGGCGTTGCGATCACCGCTGAAGCGGCGGTGCCGGGTTGTGCAACGGGCGCCAGCCACGAGGTCGACATCGAGCTAACCACTCGGTTCGTGGTCGAGGCGGCCAAGGCATACACGGCAGGCAAGGCGAAACTCTTTGACCAAGAAGAGTTCGATCGCCTCGTTCGATTATACGGCACCATGAGCTACTTGCAGGCTCCGAGGAGAGTGAAGTAAACCGTGGGCATGGTCCGCATAGGAGCGGTTACGATCGGGCAATCGCCGCGCGACGATGTGGTGCCGGAGTTGGCGAGGCGCCTCGGCGGAGATGTTGAGATTGTTCAACGCGGCGCGCTCGATGGAATCAGTGTCGACTTGATCCGAGCCAACTCTCCATCCTCAGAGGAGACCACGTTGGTGAGCCGATTGCAGGACAGCGCCGAGGTCACAATCGACAAGAACTTCGTATTACCTCGTCTGCAAGATCAGATACGTGTTCTCGAGGAGCAGGCGATACGTATCATACTGCTCCTCTGCACTCACAAGTTCTCCGAACTTCATTCCAACGTGACTCTGC
>CAYTDU010000177.1:0-9099 GCA_964436395.1 uncultured Gemmatimonadaceae bacterium
ATGCGGTGCAGCATACGGCCGAACAGTAAGGCAGGTGGTTTTCGTCGCGAGATCCGGCGCACTGAACGAATGCGACATTGGTCGCCGGCTTTCCGTCTGAGGGCCGCAGGATCTGCCCACCAGTGGGACCACTCTTTGCGGCCAACCGCTCCATCATCACATTCGTGATCACATTGTCGCAGATACCGAAGCCCAGATTGTCGAGTTTGGTTGCGTCATACGGGCGCCAACCGGTGGCCACTATGACTGCTCCAACGTCGACGATGAACTCCTCCTCTCCCATTTCCAGGTCTATCGCCCCTTCGGGACAAACCTCCGTGAGAGTGGCGGCGTCCGCTTCAGAGAGCGCTTCTTTGTCGAGCACGTGAAGCGGCGGATAGGCCATTTCGTGAGGGTAATAGAGCGCTTTGGTGGTGCCGACGCCAAGGTTCAGGTCGTCGGGACGTTCCGAGGTGAGCTGTTCTGCTACGGAACCATCCAACGGTGGGTCACCGGTCACGTAGCGCGGTCGAACCTTGATGAGGGCCTTGAAATCTCCGGCCGACCCCAAGATTTCATCAACGGTGGCAAGTGTGTGAACAGTGATTTTCGGATTCTGTTTAATGCGGCGAGAGTTGATTTCAAAACCACATGTAGGTGGACACATCTTGGGGAAATACTGGCTGGTGCGCATTACGCGTCCGCCGAGATACGCCTCCTTCTCCACCAGGATGACGGGATAGCCAACCTCTGCTGCTTCCACGGCGGCCGTCATTCCCGCTATCCCACCTCCAATGACGAGGATGGGCTTCGCCTCAGCATTCATGGTATTCTCGCTTGTGTAGAATTCGTGATCTATTTGTTGTCCGTTGCACCACCTCTTGCCAAGATGGCCCTATCGGACTCGTCGTCGAGCGGGCGTCACACTGCGGCGTCTGGACGGCGGCGGGGCCCAAGAAGGCCACCGACACAAATCATCCATTTTCGTGAAAACGCGTCTATCCAGGAAGCTGTGGCTTGGTACAGCGATCCGCAAGAGGCATGTCGTCCGGTCTCGCGCATCCGCGGTCCTGAAGCTACCTTTGCAAAACATCCCTGTGTTAGGAGCAATATGGCGAACCTTTTGCAGGGCACCAGATCCGGATGTTGAGGCGACATCAGCTCGTCTGGAAGGTGAACGGTGTATTCCTCGTTATCCTGGTATGCGTCCTCGGGATTTCCGGATACATCACCAACGCGATGCACGAACGAGCCGCGGTCGAGTCGGCCCGTGATATTTCCCGAGTGAGTTCCGATATGATACTCCGGAACATCCGGGAACTCATGAGGATGCGGCACCCCGAAGGCCTCTCCGACCTGCTGGACAGGTTTTCGCACGACAATCCCCTCTACACAAATGTCCGAGTAGTGGCCCACGACGGGCGCGTTGTGGCCGCAGCGCCGCCGGCCACGACGACGGTCGTTGATTCGATGGCGTGGCCGTGCAGTGTCTGCCATGGCGAAGCTGAGGCTGTTTATGACTCGACGGTGGAGATCTACGAAGAGGTCATCGAACTCGATAACCGCGAAAGAGTCGTGTCTCTCGTCACGCCGGTGTTCCGCGAGGAAGGCTGTGCCGGCGCCGAGTGCCACGACGCTGCTGCTCCAAGTCCGATTTTAGGTGTGCTTCAGGCCGATTTCTCACTAAACCGTGTCGACGCGATGGCCGCGCGTCGCAACGCTCAAACCATCATCGCCGTTCTGGTTTCGATGATCTTAGGCACGATTGCCACATGGTGGATGATGGAACAGCTGGTTGGGAAACGCATCAGGAGGCTCAGGGTTGGAGCCGAGCGAATTGCCGCAAGGGACTTAAATTTCAGGTTCAACGATTCGACTGAAGACGGCATAGCTCAACTCGCCGGTACCATCGACAACATGACGACGCAACTGTCGACCACGTTGACGGAACTCACCAGTACGAAGGAGTACCTACAGGGGATCGTCGAAAGCTCGGCTGACATTATCATCACGGTCGACCCTGAAGGTCGAATCAGGACCTTCAATTCCGGTGCCGAGAAAATACTCGGCTACCATCGTGAAGACGTTATCGGGGAGCGGATCGAAGCGCTCTTTGCCGACCCGAGTGAGCGCGACATTGCCATTGCGCAGCTCGAGCACGACGATCACGTGAGAAACTACGAGACTCACTTCAAGACGTGGAACGGAGAGATTCGCAATGTAATCCTCACTCTCTCCAGGCTGCGCGCGCCCGACGGAACGCCGATAGGAACCTTCGGCATCAGCAAAGACATAACGGAAGAGAAGGAGCTGCAGCGCCAGCTGCTGCAGTCTGAACGGCTCGTGGCGATCGGCCAGGCTGTGACCGGTATTCAGCATTCGATGAAAAACATGCTCAACGCGCTGAAGGGTGGGTCATACATGGTGAAGGTCGGTATAGCCAAGGATGACCGTGCAGTGCTCGAGGATGGGTGGAGCATAGTGCAGCAAGGCATCGAAAGCATGACTATGCTGTCGCAAAAGATGCTGATGTACGCCAGGGATCTGAAACCGGAGTTCGAGAGGACCGACCTAAAGAAACTGTTGGAGGCGATCAGTCGCGTTGTGAGTCAAACCACCCAGGACCAAGGCATGGAATTCACCACTGAGGTCCAGGAAGACCTTCCGGAGGTGCTGTGCGATCCCGGGTTGATTCACTCTGTGATTATGGACCTCGTCTCCAACTCCATAGATGCCTGCGCGCATCACGTATACGAAAACGGCGGTCCGAAGATTAGCGTTGCCGTACGTCACCCGCTACGTTCCGATGAGGTGGTGATAGAGGTGACAGACAACGGCGGAGGCATGACTGAAGATGTGATAAAACACATCTTCACGCCCTTCTTCAGCACCAAGAAAAAACTCGGTACGGGAATGGGGCTCACGCTGACACAGCGGATGGTTGCCGCCCATGGTGGTAAATTAAAGGTAGATTCTGAACCTGGAGTCGGATCGACATTCCAGATATCGCTTCCAATCGACGGGCCCAAAGACTAACCGGATTCGGAGGATCCCAATGCCCAAGAAGGTCCTAGTCATTGACGATGATGAGAACACGGTCAGGTTTTTCTCGCTGGCACTCAGTGAGAACGGCTACGAAGCAATCGGCGCATATGACGGCAGCGAGGGCCTCGAAAAGGTCAAGGAGGTGCAGCCAGACTGCATCGTGCTGGATGTGATGATGCCGCGGAGGTCGGGTTTCGTGTTGTTCAAGCAGCTGCGCAAGAACCCCGAGTTCGAAAACATCCCCGTCATTATGGTCACTGGTGTTGCCGAGGAACTCGAGACGCAGATGGAACACGAGGCCACCGGCGAAGATCGCTTCGATGGCCTCAAACAGTCGCTAGCTCACGCCATCACCAAGATGAGAGAAGAAGGCTTGATGAAGCCCGACAAATTCGTGGACAAGCCGGTTGACCCTGAAGATCTCGTGGCGGCTGTCAAGGAGTTGATCGGAGACTAATTAGTCACAGCCAACTCCTCCAAGCCAAGGCGTGCCAACTCGCGATTGACCGCGGCCAGGTCGGTTGCCCAAACCTCCGCCAGGCGGTCGGTGTAGCCGAGTAGTCTCTCGACCAAAATCTGGAAGATCTCTTCCATGTTGTTGCCGGGGCGTCCGTCGCCCCGCTCCGACATGGAGAGCAGGTTCGCCAGCCGGTTGTTCACCTTGATCGGAAAATTCAACGGATCCTGATTGCTTCGATTGCGTACCTGGTAGATGTTGGCCTCGACTTCAGACGCTGCCGCTACCAGGCGTTCAGCCGCCTCGGCCAACCTCCCGTCGCTCGATTGCTCCAACCGTTCCTCGAGCTGTTCCTTCACTCTTCGGATGGTGATCACCGCCGAGTTGGCCTCATGCACTTTGTCTCGAATTCGCACTCCGAACTCATACTGCGCCTGTAGGTCTGCGTCGGTCACGTCGGTGATCCATGGATTACGCCTGACCTCTATCTGAGTGGTCGCCACGTTTCCGTCTGCGTTTAGGCGCACGGTATAGGTGCCCGGCGGCACGACGGGAGCCATCGTGCGGACGCCCCAGAGAATCATTCCGGGGAAGGTGGCCGCAGGCGTGACTTGCAGATTCCAATGCAGCCGGTTCATGCCGGCCTTTGCCGGCAAAGACGGGCCCGCCCAGCGGTCACGTTCCGCAGTCGAGTCAGCCGGAGTGAAGCTCTGAATTACCGTGCCGCTCGCGTCCAAGATCTCGAGTTCCGCATCCTCTGCGTCCTCTGCCAACCACCAAGAGAGTGTTGCCCCATTGGCGGATCGATATGCCGCCGCGGGATCAAAAAGCACCATCTCCCGACCGGTGATGTTTGACGTTGCCTGCCTGAGCGGGGCGATGTTGTCGAGAATCCAGAAGCCGCGGCCGTGCGCCGATATGGCCAGCTCGTTTTCTTCGACAATAACCGACACGATCGGCAGATCGGGAAGCCCCGGGTTCAGTTCCTGCCAGTTGGCGCCGTCGTCATACGAGATGTACACACCATGTGCCGTGCCCGCGTACAGGAGACCCTCGCGAGTCGGGTCTTCGCGCACCGCGTGGACGTATGCGTCGGCTCGAATCCCGTTTACGATCTTTGTCCACGATTGGCCGTAGTCGTCGGTTTTCCAGATGTACGGCGAGAAGTCGTTCAACAGCGGCAACTTCGCGCATACGTACGCGCGACCGGCATCAAACGCCGATGCGTCAATCAAGCTCACGCGACCAAAATCAGGCATGTCGGGCGGGGTGACATCCGTCCAGTTCGCGCCGCCGTCCCGAGTTACATGTACCAGGCCGTCGTCCGAACCCGTCCAGATGACGTCGATATCCACTTTGCCGGGGCCGACCGCGAAGATGGTGGCATAGGCCTCGGGCCCGTTCATGTCGCCGGTGATCGGCCCGCCGGAATGCCCCAGCGTACTCGGGTCGGCACGAGTGAGGTCGCCGCTCAACCTGTCCCAGGTTTTCCCTCCATCGCGCGTCCGCCACAGTCTCTGAGACGATGTGTAGAGCACGTTCGGGTCGATGGGTGAGAAAACGATCGGGAACGTCCACTGCCATCTTTCCACCATGTCGATGGCCGGCTCGCCGGAGTAGAACCAGGGGTATGGGTTTACCTCACGGGACGTGCCGAAGCGACGATTGTACTTGTCCAGGTAGCGCCCGTTATTGGTGCCGGAGAAGAACACGTCGACATCTTTCGGGTCCGGTGCGATGTATCCGGGCTCTCCGCCGCCGGCGCGATACGCAACGTCCATTGAGCCCTCGGTGATCGAACGAGGTTGGCTGCCGTATCCCCTTCCTCCGCTCCCGAAACCCATCCTACCTGCATTCCAGTTGGATGGTAGACAGAGAGTGCTGTTGTCCTGCTGCGATCCGCAGACGTGAAACGGGACGTGAGCGGTTGCCACGACGTGATAGAATTGCGCCGTGGAGAACTCTTGGTCGGTCCAGCTGCCGCCGGTATCGAAGCTCACCGCTCCGCCGCCATCGTTCGCCACCACCAGATGCGCGGGGTCGTCCGGATCGATCCAGAGGTCGTGGTAGTCGCCGTGTGTGCCGTTGTTGATGGACACGGTGCTGTCGCCGCCGTTCGCTGAACGGAAATGGGTCGTGTTCTGGAGATAGACGACGTCCTCATCCTGGTGATCGGCGAACACGTGGGTGTAGTAGAAGGCGCGCTGGCGGATGGCACGATTGTCGTTCACCAGCTCCCAGGTGGCGCCGGCGTCGTTGCTCTGGAACAGCCCGCCGTTCTCATGCTCGAACAGGGAATAGACGCGGTTGGAGTTGGCGCTCGAGACAGCCAGGCCAATCCGGCCCACAACTCCCTCACTCGGCATCCCGGGGTTGCGCGTGATCTCGGTCCAGGTGTCGCCGCCGTCCGTGGTCTTGAACATGCCGCTGCCGGGACCACCGGACGACATCGTGTACTCCTTGCGAAACGCCTCCCATAAAGCGGCGTAAATGACGTTGGGATTGTTGCGGTCGATGGCTATGTCGATGGCGCCGGTCCTGACGTCGCGAAACAGAACGCGTTCCCATGTGTCTCCGCCGTCGGTGCTTCGAAACACACCGCGTTCTTCACTCGGCGCGCCGAACTTGCCGAACGACGCCACGTAGACGATGTCCGGGTTTGTGGGGTGGATGCGGATCTTCGATATGCCGTGCGACTCACGGAAACCCACGTGTTCCCATGTCTCGCCCGCGTCCCGGCTCCTGTACACGCCGTCGCCGGGAATGATATTGCCGCGAATGCACGTCTCGCCCATCCCGATAAACACGAGATCGGGATTCGTCTCGCTCACCGCAACCGCGCCCACCGAGGCGGAGGTGATCTTGAAGTCTGTGACCGGGAGCCAGTTCTGGCCGCCGTCCGTCGTCTTCCAGAGCCCGCCGCCGGTGGCGCCGAAGTAGGCCTCGTTGGGCCTGCCGACCACGCCCGATACGGCGATCGAGCGACCGCCTCTGTCAGGCCCCAGGTTTCGCCACTGGTACCCGGCGAGGAAGGCGGAATCGAGAACCACGGCACCGGTGTTCTGTTGGGCGGCCAGCGGCTCTATTGAGAAGGGTACAATGGCGAGTAAGACGAGTGACACCACGAAATGCGGCAGATGCAAAATGCGCATGGTTTCTGCTCCGACTGACGGTGAACTTGTGAATCTCGAGGGGCGGCGCCCGCGTTGCCAACGTTCGGAAAGGGGAGCGTCCGCCCGGATCAAGTATGCGGAAAGGTGCAATGCCAGTCCAGTGCACGGTGCGCTGCTCGGCTCCATGCCGGCCGCGTGGCGCTGACAAGGGGCCTTTCATGCAAAGTCGCCGAGCTGCTCACTAAGAATCACATCGCCAGGCATCGCACCGGGCGGTCATAGCACGGCTCTAGCCACACCGCGCGCCGAGGCGTATTGTTGGACTGTCTGAGAACGAGGGGCATTGATGGCCGACGTTCTGGATCACCTGAAGGGCGCGTTGTCCGACCGCTATGCCATCAAGCATGAACTCGGCCGCGGTGGAATGGCGACTGTGTACCTCGCCCAGGACCTCAAGCACGACCGCCAAGTCGCGATCAAGGTGTTGCGGCCCGAGTTGGCTTCAACAATCGGTGCGGAGCGGTTTCTGCGCGAAATCGAGATAGCAGCGCGACTCACACATCCACACATCCTCACGGTGCACGATTCTGGCCGGTCTGACGGTTTGCTGTTCTATGTAACGCCGTTCATTGAAGGAGAATCGCTTCGCCGCAGGCTAGATCGAGAGCGCCAGTTGCCATTACAAGATGCACTCTCGTTGACTCGAGAGGTTGCGTCAGCGCTCAGCTACGCACACGATCGCGGTGTAATCCACCGAGACATCAAGCCGGAGAACATCTTGCTGTCGGCCGGTGGTGCGGTAGTGGCAGACTTTGGAGTTGCAAGGGCAGTGACCGCGGCGGGTGCTGAGCAGCTCACCGAAACTGGAATCGCGGTAGGTACGCCTGTCTACATGAGTCCCGAACAGGCGAGTGGTGAGACGCAATTGGACGGCAGAAGCGACATCTACAGCCTCGGGTGCGTGTTTTACGAGATGTTGGGTGGCGAGCCTCCGCACGTGGGCACTACTCCACAGGCGGTGATAGCAAGAAAGATCCATGAACCGGCTCCATGTATTTCTGTTCTGCGAGATTCACTGCCCAAGTCGGTAGAAATCACTCTCCAAAGGGCACTGGCCAAAACACCGGCTGACAGGTTGGGCAACGCTGCGAAGCTCTTAGATGAATTGGATGCGGCAATGCTCGATGCTGCCGTCTTGGACGACGGTGTGGCACGACAGCATTCGGGTGCATCGCCGCGTTCGAGACAATCTCGCTCGAGACTCGGCATTGCGGTGGCATTGGTTGTCGTTTTGGCCGCAGCCTCAATACCGTTTGTGCGAGGCATTGGAGGACGGGCTGAAGTTCTGCAGCCGCAGCTCACCCAACTCACGTATTCTGGGAACATCTTAAAGGCAGAGCTTTCGCCTGACGGCGAGTTCCTCGCTTTCATAAGAGATGGCCAGCCCTCACACCTACTAGTGCGCGATCTAACAGGCGGTACAACACTCGAGATTGGAAAGTTCTCCCGCCTGTTTACGCTGCGTTGGTCGCCGGACGGTTCGTCGTTGCTCGTTTCAGGTGTAGACAGCACAAACCAGTGGGTGAGCGGAACCTATCCTAGGCTAGGTGGCGAACTCCGATCAATCGCGGATTGCTGCCATGTCTTTGCGGCCTGGTCGCCGGACGGAACCAAGATTGCGCATTGGACTCAGCCCATCGAATCAAGCCTGAAAATTACCGGCGCTGGGACGACTCGTGTCATCGAGATACCGGAATCCGCAGGGCTCCATCATCAAGGTGATTGGTCCCCAAATGGAAGATTCATAGCGCTCGGAACGAGGATTTCGGCGCACACCCGATCCATGATATGGGTGGTGGACGTTGAGCGCGAGACGTGGTTGTTGTTGGCCGAGGACAGAGGACTACTTTCTACGCCCCGCTGGTCGGTGGATGGAGACGCGGTCTATTACTTCCGCGGAGACGAACTCTGCAGGGTCCGTGTGTCTGAAGGCGGTGCGGCAATATCGGAACCGGAGGTGGTTCGCAGCGGTCTCGAGGTGTACCTCGGGAGAAGTGACGCGTTGTTGCCGGCACCTAGTTTTGCGTCTAGCGGAGCAGCGTTCGTGTTTGTGAGCGGACGGCACTTCTCAAATCTCCAGTTGGCGACAGTGGGCAGGTCGG
Source organism: uncultured Gemmatimonadaceae bacterium (assembly GCA_964436395.1). GTDB lineage: Bacteria > Gemmatimonadota > Gemmatimonadetes > Gemmatimonadales > GWC2-71-9 > JBDGYW01. The sequence goes on from CAYTDU010000177.1 coordinate 8,757, forward strand.
GCGAGGTGCCAACAACTCCGTTGGAACTGACCCACGGGACGGCGCGAAAGTCGGCGGGGCGGTTTTCTCCCGATGGCGAGTGGGTTGCGTTCGTGCAGTACGAAGGTGACAAAGGTGACATCTTCGTGACACGTGTTGACGGCAGCGATCTGCGCCAAATTACGCACGATGGTGTGTTCGGGTGCTCACCAGCATGGTCTCGAGACGGTTCACAGTTGGCGTGCGCGGCGCGTGGCGAGAACAGCGAACTCGAAATCGTAACCGTTGAGGTTGCCACCGGGCGGTGGCGGAGGTACCCGTACACGAGCAAAGGAAGTACTGCAATTGCATGGGCACCGTCGGA
>CAYTDU010000178.1:0-5228 GCA_964436395.1 uncultured Gemmatimonadaceae bacterium
CTGCACAGCGTGAAGGTCGCATTGTCACCGCATAATGCAAGGAACTAGCAGATGTCTTACCCCGTCGCACCGGGTCGCCCGAACTACTCGGGCAACTTCATCCCCGAAATCTGGTCGGGCAAACTGATCGAGAACTTCTACGACGCCACTGTGCTGTCTGCGATCTCGAACACCGACTATGAAGGTGAAATCCGCAGCATGGGCGATACGGTGAATATCCGTACCCAGCCCAACATCACGATCCGTGACTACGTCAAGGGCCAGAACCTTGTCGTGGAGAACCCCGACAAGCCGAAGCTGCAGCTTGTCATCGACAAAGGTGAGTACTTCTCCTGCGTTGAAGACGACGTCGACCGCATCCAGTCCGATGTGAACCTGATGGACATGTGGTCGAAGGACGCTTCGGAGCAGATGAAGATCAAGATCGACCAGCGCGTTCTGACCGACATGCTTCCCGATATCGACGCGGCCAACAAGGGCGCGACGGCGGGGGCTAAGTCGGCCTCGTTTGACCTTGGCACCACGGGCGCTCCGCTGACCGTGACCAAGGATGGCGCTGGCGGCACTACCTCCGTGGTTGACCTGATCGTCGATATCGGCACCGTGCTGGACGAGGCCAATGTGCCTGAGTCTGACCGGTATCTGGTGGTCCCGGCCAAGATGTGTGGTCTCATCAAGAAGTCGGAGCTGAAGGACGCCTCGCTGACCGGCGACGGCACTTCGGTCGTGCGCAATGGGCGTCTCGGTATGATTGACCGGTTCACCCTGTACATGTCGCATAACCTGAATGTCGACGCCGGTAAGTACAGCTTGGTGGCTGGCCACAAGACGGGCTTCACCTTCGCTTCCCAGATGACCGAGATGGAAACTTTGCGTGCGCAGTCCACCTTCGGCAACATCGTTCGGGGTCTGCAGGTCTATGGATATAAGGTTGTGAAGCCTGAATCCATCGCCCAGTCCGTCATCCAGTTTGCCTAAGGAGAGGCTGACATGACTGCTTACACTGACTCACTCGGGTTCAACAAGAACTCGGCTGGCTTCCCCGCCAACTACACCGACCGTGTCAGCGTGGTCGAGATCGACCTCGACTTCGCCAAGATCGCAGCGGCCCGTTCCGCTGCGGGTGCGGCGGCTCTGGCGTCTACCGACACGCTGGTTATCGGTGTTCTGCCCAAAGGCTCTTTCGTCCTGTCCGGCGTTGGCACGCTGGTTCGTGCGGAAGGTGCTGCGGGCAACATCGACGTCGGCATCGGCGGCGGCACCACCGACTTCTGGCTGGATGGTTTTGACCTGAACGCTGCTGTTGGGGCCACCGCTGGCTATGCGGACGCGGCGGCCTACTACTGCACCGATGACACCAACGTCCTGCTGACCATCAACTCGAACAGCATCGACGCTGCTCGGGTGAAGGTCTCGCTGGCTGTCGTCAACATGGGTGCTGAGCTTGGGTCCATCCCGAACGAGACCTAACAACGGTGGGGGCTTAGGCCCCCACTAACATTCAGGAGAGACCCATGGCTGTTTACGACGGTCTGACTCATTCGAACCTGCGGGTGATCAGCTTGACTGTTGACTCGCTCACCGTAACCGGGCTCGCCACCAGCGGCTCTTTGCAGATCCCGACGGCGGCGGCTGCGGCTATTGCCGACATCGGCAACGCTATCAACACGGCCAACAAGGCCGCTGGGGCGGTGGTGTTTGATGTGACCAACAGCAAGCTCAAGATTGCGACCGGCGCGGATGCCGACTCGACTTGGGTCGACGCTGACGGCACTAACGCGGTTACGCCCAGCTAATAGTCAGGCCCTCCGGGGCCTGACTTTCTTTTTCAAGGTGTCGGCATGCCTACCAACCTCACCAGACGGCAGATCAAAGACACGTATTCGCAGTTGCTACATGTGGACGGCGGGCCAGAGGCCACCGAAAAGTCCATTTACAGCGGCGTGGGCGTGGCTACTGCGCTCAAGATAGGCACGACATCAGCATCTGTGGGTAACGTCCAGTTCAGCGGCAACACGGTCAGCACGCTGAACAACAACGGGAACCTAGTGCTTGCTCCCAACGGCACCGGCAAAGTAGATATCTTAAAAGTAGAAATAGATAGTGTAAGTGCGCCGCACGAATACGGTATTTTCTATGACCTGAGTGACCAGACGTTCACAGCTGATACACCCACTGCCGTAGAGTTCGACACTACTGGTATAGCCGACGCTGTTAGCGTGGCGAGCAACTCTCGGATAACCTTCACCAACGCCGGTACTTACGAGGTTACTAGCCGACTGCAGTTTCAGAACGCAGATAGCCACGATAGGGTGGCGGATATCTGGTTTCGACTGGACGGCGTAGATATCCCAAACTCTGCTTCCGAAATTGCTGTTCCCAAAGCCTCAGATGGCGGTAAAACAAACCACACTATCACTGGTATTCTGACTGTGACTGCCGGACAGTATATTGAGGTGGTTGTAGCTGTTGAAGACGTTGACACGTCGTTACACTACCATGTGCCGCTCGCTACGCCCGGGGATGCGTACAACCGTCCAGCTGTACCGTCTGCGGTTATTGTGGTGCGGAGACTCGTGTGATGGCCCGACGCGCCGACAAATCGAAGATGAAGTGCAACTCGCCGAGGCGCACTCCGAACCACCCCAAGAAGTCGCACGTCGTCAAGGCGTGCTCGGGCGGTAAGGAAAAGATCATCCGGTTTGGCGAGCAGGGCGCGAAGACGGCGGGTAAGCCCAAGGCCGGTGAGTCAGAAAAGATGAAGAAGAAGCGCGCCAGCTTCAAAGCCCGGCACCGCAAGAATATCGCCAAAGGCAAGATGTCGGCGGCGTACTGGGCCGACAAGGTGAAGTGGTGATGGCTAGAAAACCTTGGAACAGACTCAACCCCAAGCGCAAATCCACCCCGCTGACCGCTGCCCAGAAAGCTCGAGCGAAAGCGGCGGCTAAGCGCGCCGGGCGTCCGTACCCCAACCTCGTGGATAATATGAATGCGGCACGGAGAAAGAAGAAATGAGCACGATGTATCTGCGTAACAAGAAGGACGGGTTCATCTATGGCTGGAACGACATCCTCGCCAAGAACCCGCTGTGTGAGCCTGTCACCGAGGAAGAAGCGTTCCCCGAGCGGTTCGTGAAACCAGAGCAGGTTGAGAAAGTGAAGCGGACCCGGACGCGGCGCAAGACCAAAGCGCTCGACTTGTCCACAGATGATATCCCGACTGAGCCGGTGTATAGCTCCCCCGAGCTGGAGGCCGAAGCGTCGAAAGACCTGCCCAAATGACTCCTGCCGAGATCATCGCTGAGGCCCGCAAACTCATCAACGACACCAGTGCGCCCCAGCGGTACTCGGACAACGACATGCTGGGGTTTGTGAACCAGATCCTCAAGCGGACGGCCATGTTCCGCCCGGACCTGTTTCTGTTCATGGGCGACGTCGCTACGACGCCGAATACGAGCGTCCAGAGTATGCCCGCCGACTCCATCCGACTGGTGGATATCTTCGGGGTTAAGGACGGGAATGCGATCACCGAGGTGGATCGGGAGACGTTCGACCAGACTTATCCCGGCTGGCGCAACGAGCCCGCTGGGACCCCGGTGAACTTCATGCGCCATGTGCGCAATTCCAATACCTATTTCCTCTACCCCCGGCCTGCTTCTGGTGTTACACTACTGGCCGAATACGCCAAGGTGCCGACGGATTACGGTCTCAGCGACTCAATCGAAGCTCCGATTGATGCGTACTTCCCCACCCTCGTAGACGGGGTGGTTTATCTTGCAGAGTCAATCGACGACGAGCACGTAAACTCCGGACGGGCCAAGCTGTTTTTCGACACATTCACGCAGGGTCTGGGCTTGTCGCTGCAGTCACGCGACATCACCGACAGCGAGGATGCGGGGCTTGATCCGAAAAAGGTGAGCTGATGACGACGCGCACATTCGCTTCGCTAATTCCAAAGCTGAACCCTAGTGTGCCGGGCTGCCCCCAGTACACGATGATCCAGTACATTCGGGATGCAGCGATCCGGGTGTGTGAGCGCACGCTTGCTTGGCGCTATGTACAGCCGACGTTCGATCTTCTGCCGGGTATCCACAGGTACCCTTACAGAAAGCCTACACAGACGGCGGTGCATGTGCTGTTTGACGCCATGGTCAACGACAACCCCCTCGAACGCTTGGTGCTTGAGGATGCGCTGTATCGGTACCCTGAGTGGGCCGACCTCTATAGCGGTGAGGACCCTGCCGACTTCTGGAAAAATGTGCCCCCCGGAACGTACAACAGCTTGGAGTTTAATTCCGAGGAATACAACAGCGGTGAAGGTGTTGCGCTGCCAGAGGAAGCGCTTGCCCTAGCCGAAGAACCGCGCATCGTTACCCAGCTGACGCCAGATGAGTTCATTGTTCTGCCTCTGCCGGACGACGAAAAGACCTACACCATTCGGATGTTCTTTGCCCTGAAGCCCACGCGTGAGGCTGATGGCATGGACAAGGAGATTATGGACGAGTTGGAGGAGGCGATCCTTCACGGGGCCCTTCAGCACCTCCTCGTCCTACCGAACGTGAATTGGTCCGACCGCGAGCTGGCGTCATATCATGCCAAGCAGTTTCTGCGTGAGGTGACAGCCCGTCGGGCGCGTGCTAATTTGGGCGTTATGCGGGGTTCGTTGATTGCAACGGCCCCGAGATTTGCGTGAGGTTGGGTATGCCGGTCATCGTTAGAAACAATGTATCGGACACGCTCGCCGATGCGGTTTCATCGACCAACACGGCTATAGTTGTGGACAACGGAAGTAAGTTCCCTGCCCCGACCGGAGACGAATACTTCTACGCAACTATCGAGTCACCCAATGGTGTCATCGAAGTCGTGAAGGTTACTTCGAGGCTCAATGATATACTCTCTATAGAGCGCGGACAAGACGGGACTTTTGCGGCCGATTTTGATGCTGGCGCAGTGGTCGAAATGCGCATTACCGCCGCCTCTGTACGCGATATATTCGAGAACCCCCAGCCGGCGATCCCAGACGCCAACGCTGTTACTTATTTGAATACGCTTAACAGCGTGCTAGAAGCGCTGCGGAATTACGGCATAATCGAACGGTAAGGACAGACCTCTGATGCCGGTAATTTTGAAGAACAATGTTGTCAGCACACTGGCGAGTTCAATCACTCCGGTCAGCACGACGCTTGTTGTAGCCGACGGTGAAGTGTTCCCGACCCTCGCCGATGGTGA
>CAYTDU010000178.1:5238-9098 GCA_964436395.1 uncultured Gemmatimonadaceae bacterium
TGAGTATTTCTATGCAACGCTTATTGCGACCTCCGGTCTTTTGGAAGTCGTCAAAGTGCAGGCCCGCGCAGGGAACACGCTGAGTGTGGTGCGTGCGCAGGAGGACACTTCCGCCAACACGTTCTACACAGGTACGCGTGTAGAAATGCGCATAACGGCTCAGTCGATCCTCGACGCCGTGGTGTCCGGCCCCCAAGGGGAACAAGGGGCGGAGGGCCCACAAGGGCCGCAGGGCTTGCCCGGTGTCTTCGCCGGCTTCAACACCATCGGGGCTTCTGATGATATCGCCGACCGTCCAGAGTCTGCCTCCACGGGCGACGCGTGGTTGCTATACGACACTGAGAGCGATGGAGCGACGGCGTTTATTTGGTTTGACGGCCAGTGGTTTGACACTTTTACATTTACCGCGTTCCCCGGCCCTGAAGGGCCTGAGGGTCCGCAGGGTATTCAAGGACCAATAGGACCAATAGGACCAATAGGACCAATAGGACCTGTCGGCCCCATTGGTCCACGCGGACCTGTCGGCCCGCGCGGCGATACCGGCGTGGCGGCTCAGCTCAACGTTATCGGTTATGGCGCCTTGGCCGACCGGCCCGGCTCGGCCAATGACGGCGACGCCTTTATCGTGGACACCGGCGGCGACCCCGACCCCGACCTGTATATCTGGTCGAACAGTCAGTGGAACCTTGTCGCCACCTTCACCCCGGAGCCGTCCGAGGCGGCGGTGGATGCGGCGATCTACGTCACCGGCAACGGGAATGACGCCAACAATGGCCGGGCGCTGAACCGGCCCAAGGCGTCCATCGCCAGCGCGGCGGCGGCTCTGACCAATCTTCTCGGCGAGGGCGAGCGCGGCTGCATCTACGTCTACCCCGGCGTCTACGTCGAGGACGGCGAGATCGAGCTTCCGCCGAACAGCGGCATCGTCGGCACAGGCGGTCAGTACGTGACCGAGATCCACGCCTCCAACGGGAACGAGGAAAAGAATATGCTGCTGGTCAACTCCGGCAGCTACGTTCAGGGCTTCACCTTCCGGGGTCAGCGCGTGGACGATTTCGACAATCCGTCCGGCGGCTTCGGCGTGGCGTTTGCGCCGAACGCCCTGATCCTGCGCTCGCCCTATGTGCGCGACTGCTCGCAGGTCAGCCAGTACGACACCGCCTCCATCGTCGCCCCGCTGGACGCGCCGAACGCCAACCCGCTCGTGGGCCGTGGCGGCGGGATGCTTCTGGCCAACCGGGCGGTGCTCAACCCCAACAGCAAGTTCCCCTACATGCTGGCCTTCGGCGCGACGCCGAGGAGCCCGAACGGCATCGGCTACTGCGCCAAGAACGGCGCCGGCATCAACGGCATTTCGGCCATCTCGATCTTTTCCCGCACCGCCTTCTACGCGCTTTCTGGCGGTCAGATCACGTTGAACAACGCTGGCGTCCAGTTCGGCGACATCTCCTTCCGCTCGTCGGGCCACACGCCAATCGTGGAGCCTGAAGCCGCGCCGGAGAATGTGCAGATCACCGATGCGGCGGCGGCGGCGACCATTCGCTCGAACAAGGCGCAGATCATTGACCAGATGTGGGTTGGTCTCGTATCCCAGTTTGGGGCTAAGAGCGCGGGCTACGAGGCCCTCACCCGCCGCGATGCGGGCAATCTGGTGGACGCCATCGCCTTCGATCTGGAGGGCGGAACCGATCAGTCCTCGCAGAGCTTTGTGCTGGGCCTGTTCGACTACAAGGCGGACTATGTGTTCGACAGCGATCTGCTGGCCGAGTTCCTGTGGTCCTTCGACCAGATCCAGACAGAAATCTTCAAGTACGTCGCCGGGGCCGCCCCGCGCAACATGATCTCCGCGCTCATCACGCTGGTGAAGGGGACGCTGAACAATCCGACCAAGGTGCAGTTCGGCAGCTTGATCGAGGCCAATGCGATCCAGTTCAACCGCGCCGGCTCCGGCGTGAACGCCCAAGCGCTCCCCACCAATTTCCGCCGGCCCGGCGAGGTCGTGTCCGTGCCGGACAGCATTCTCACCGAGGGCGCGGGTCGCGTGCGCTGGTCCGGTTCGGACGAGGAGGGCAACGTCTTCCTGACGCCGCAGGTCCGCATCGACGGCCAGACCGAGCGCTTCGAGGGGCGCCCGTTCAAGCGCTCCGTCCGCAAGATTTCCCGCCGCACCGTCAACGCGAGGCTCTAGGCCATGTCTACCATCACCTCCGAAGTCCGCCCGGACAGCATCGAGACCCGCGCCGCTCTTGAGGCGAGCACATCCGAGCAGACCCTCATCGACGTGCCGAATTACGACGTGCCGCAGTCCGGCTATCAGGCGACCCGCGTGATCGCGGACGGCTACGCGGAGATCTCCGGGCGGATGATTGTCTGCAACAAGACCGGCTCGGCGACCACTTTCTCGGCGAAGATCGTGGACCCAAACGACAACGAATACATGCTCGCGGCCAACTATCAGGTCGCGGCCAATGACACGCTGGTCCTGCCCTTCTCCGGGCTCTACCTGCTGAACCGCTCCGGCGTTAATGGCGGGCAGGGCGACCGGCTGCGTGTTCTGGCTGGGGCCAATAGCGCGCTGGACGTGATCGTCTCCTACGTCTCCGGCATCGCGGAGAGCGCGTGATGACCAGCATCCGGGGCCGCAACTATCCCGTCGTCGGCGCGGGCTCGCCGGTCACATGGCCGACCGATCTGGACGCCGCTGACTTCGAGGGGTCGTGGGTCTGGTTCTCCGATGGCGTCATGCGCTACTCCACGGGGACCGAGTGGCGCGCGAGCCCGAATACGCCCGGCGATGACACCGAGGCGCTGGCGCGTCTGGACAGCCCGATCACGGTGACGGTGGGTGACGGCGGGGATTACGCCACGCTGGGTGAGGCGCTCAATTTCATGTCCGGCTTCCTGCCGAGCGCGACCGAGAATGAGCGGCTGGGAACGGTCAACATTCTCAGCGGCACGACGCTCGCCGAGCAGATCTTTTTCTACGGCACAAACCTGTCATGGGTGCAGATCGTCTCCGTGGACGATCAGGTCGAGGTCAATATTTCCGGGTTCGACGTGGATACCGGCGGGGGCATCGCTTACTACCCCTTCCTGTTCTTCGGTGACAGTGCCGCGCCGGCCATCGGCACGCGCTTCAAGGCGCTGAACACGCTTCCTCAGGGCGGCAACTCGGTGGGGCTGTTCTTGCAGGGCTCGTCCTATCTGGCGCTGCGCGATCTGGACCTGACGGAGCGGCCCGCGACCGATCAGGTGTTCACCTCGGCCATCGAGGGCTTTGCGATCAACGCCCTAGTCAGCGGCACGAACAGCCGCGTCAACTTTGCTGAGACCGAGTTTCTGGACGCCACCAACCGCAATATCCGCGCCTTCGCCGGGTCTGTCTCCGTGGTGCGCTGCCGGGCGCGCGGGGCGTCGTGCGAGTTCCGCCAAGGCAGCTACACCAACATCTTCCAGAGCGATTTGAACATCACCGAGGGCGTGGATGACGACGCCGATATCGTGATGCTGGAGGGTGCGCGCGTCGTGATCGACGCCAACACGCTCGGCGCCAGCGCTCAGCCGCCCACGGTCCCGAATAACAACGGCATGTTGATCGACGCCCGCAACACCGATCCGCTGGTGTGGTTGGGCATGTTGGGGCCGGAGCCCTACACCCTCGCCACGCTGCCGGACGCGGCGGACTGGCCGAATTATCTGGTCGTGACGACCGACGACAACGAGCTTCGCAAGAGCGACGGGACGGACTGGCTGATCGTCGGGGCTGGCGCTCCGGGGCTGGGCTCGGCCTTTGATGCGTTCGGGGACTACGCCGATCGCTCCACCCATGACGGCGAGGCGGCGGGCTTCGTGTTCCTGTC
>CAYTDU010000179.1:0-9077 GCA_964436395.1 uncultured Gemmatimonadaceae bacterium
TCGGCAGTCGTATTCACGTAGCACACCACGGTAGCCTTGGGGAGCTCCTTCTTTTTCTGGCGTAGTTGCGCGGCGGTTATCATGTTTGCCATGGGGCACCCGGCGTGATTATCCGGCAGCAGTACCGTCTTCTCCGGGGCAAGAATCGCAGCGGTCTCGGCCATAAAATGGACGCCACAGAAAACGATGACGTCAGCCTTGGTGCTGGCTGCCTGTCTAGACAAACCGAGCGAGTCGCCAACAAAATCGGCAACGTCCTGAACCTCTGGTCGCTGGTAGTTGTGAGCGATGATCACAGCATCCCGCTCGGCCGCGAGATTGCGAATCTCATCCTGGAGCTCGGTGATCTCACTCGGCGATAACCGCGTGGGCTCTACAGGTGGGAGTTCTGGTATCATTGAATTACGACCCATCTAGTAATCCCGAGCTGTCTTGCCGACGCGGCTGAGATCGCACCCGGGTGAATGCAGCAAAAACCACGTTGATTGGTGAAGTGCCAGGGAACGCGGTGCCGTCGCACAACATTAGGCTCGTCTTTCTCGATGCCTCTGTCAAAGAGCCACCGGTCGGAGTCGAACCGACGACCACTCGATTACGAATCGAGAGCTCTACCACTGAGCTACGGTGGCGGGGCCGCAGCAATATGCGGTCCATATGCCCTGGCCCGGATTCGAACCGGGACGGCTCGCGCCACTGCCCCCTCAAGACAGCGTGTCTACCAATTCCACCACCAGGGCGCTGGAAGCCGTAACTTCCGGCGAGGTCGGAACATATCCGGCCCATTAATGCCGGTCAAGCACACCGCTCGCCGCACACTGCTTCCCCGTCCCTACCGCTGGCCACCGCCAGTGTATGGATTGGCTCCAGCCGCGTGATCCGTAACGTCGCGCACACCCTTCACGGCCGGAATCGCCTTCTTCAGGGTTACCTCTACTCCCTCCTGAAGCGTTACCCTAGCCATGCCACATCCCTGACAACCACCCATCATACGGACTACGACGATTCCATCCTGCACATCGATCAGCTCCACACTGCCGCCATGGCCGGCCAGAGCCGGGTTGATGTGCTCCTGAAACATCTGATCAACGAGTTTGAAAGTGATCTCATCTGCTTTCGAATCCGCAGACGCACCTTCCTTCGGCTCGATTGCTTGCTCATTCATGGTATTCACCGCTTTGTAAATGCTTGGTTCGATAGTGTCCCAATCAGGTGCATCGTCATGCTTCACAGCGGTTACCTCGTTCCCACAGAGTTCAACCGCCAAGACACCAGGGATCTCCAGCAGCGCAGCAGCTACCGGTGACTCCGACGCATCCCTCTTGGAGAAGAATTTCTGACCGATGAAGTCGGCAACCGAACGGCTCAAAGTGAATTTCGCCGTCGATTCGTCGATCGTCTCCATCTTCATCTGGATTGGTGCACCCATAGTACTAGAATTGTAGTGACTAATTGTCAATTACGCGAGTGACGTCTCAAATGGACGCACGAGAGGGAGGGGCGGCGTGCCTCCTCCCTCTCCTCGCTCCTCTTGTTTCGCCCTCCCCGCTACGCCAGCACCTCCCTGACCTGACCAACTACCCACTCCAGCGTCTCCTTTTCGATCACCAACGGCGGGGCGAACCTGATAACCTGTTCGTGAGTCTCCTTGGCCAGGATTCCACGTGCCTGGAGTTCCTCGCAGAACGGCCGCGCAGGCCCGCTCTCTTCACGAATCACCACTCCGACGAAGAGACCTCGGCCTCTCACCAATTCCACGTGCGGCGACTCGATCTTTCTCAATTCATCCATGAACCAGTTGCCCAGCTCGTTCGAACGCTCGGGCAGTCTCTCATCCACGATGACCCTCAGCGCAGCCATGCCTATAGCCGCAGCTAGCGGGTTTCCACCAAATGTCGAGCCGTGATCGCCGGGAGCAAACAGTCCCATGATATCGTCGTCCGCGATCGCGGCAGATATTGGGTAGAGGCCTCCACTCACCGCCTTGCCAACGATGAGCATGTCGGCATGTACATTCTCCCAATCGCACGCGAATAGCTTGCCTGTGCGACCTAGACCGGTCTGGATCTCATCAGCCACGAACAGGACCTGGTTGTCTTTGCAGAGCTTGTATGTGTCCCGCAGGAACCCCTCCGGGGGTAGGATAACACCGCCTTCACCCTGAATCGGCTCCACCAGAAATGCAGCCGTGTTCGATGTGATGGCTGCCTGGACGGCAGCAACGTCGCCGTATGGTATCGAAACGAAACCGGGCGTCAGTGGGCCAAAGTCTGCCTTGTATGACTCTTCAGTGGAGGCCGAGACGACTGTCGTCGTACGACCATGGAAGTTGTTTTCGCACACGATGATCTCGGCTTTGTCATGAGGGATTCCTTTGACTCTATATCCCCAACGACGAGCCGCTTTGATAGCGGTCTCAACGGCTTCGGCACCCGTGTTCATCGGGAGCGCCTTGGTATAGCCCGTCATCTCGCAGAGCTGTCTCAAGAACGGCCCCATCATATCGTTGTGGAAAGCCCGCGACGTGAGCGTCAGCCGGTCCAACTGTTTCTTAGCGGCCTCGACGATCTTGGGATGGCGGTGACCTTGATTCACCGCAGAGTAGGCGGCCAAGCAGTCGAGATACTTCTTCCCGTCCACATCCCACACCCAAACACCCTCGCCACGTTCCAACACCACCGGCAACGGGTGGTAATTATGTGCACTGAATTGTTCAGCTTCAGCCAGATATTCTTGTGTACTCGGCATTATCTATTACTCTCTGTCAATTGTGATCGGTTCAACCGCCCGGTTCATTCCGTCTCTTGCGGTCCACTGGAGAACCGTTGCTCGAGACGCCGTGGCAGTGGCTAGCGAGCGCTGTCGGGCGCCCGCAGCCCGCTACAAGCTACACACTTTGCTGCGTTTCTTTCTAGGGGGAAAAGTACTTACTGTTTGCGCAGCAAGAGATCGGCGAAAAGGCCTTCTCCTTCGGTGAAGGATTTCACTGTTTCGAGCCCAAACTGAGACAGGTATTCTGTGAGGTCTTCGAGCACGTATTTCCGACTCACCTCAAGCAGCACCGACTCCCCGGTCTCGATTTTGAACGCCAAATCCAACGGCTCGATGCGCAGTTCCTGAGCGGTGTTGAATTGGGCGCGGATCTCGACTTGGTGAGCTTCACTATTGTATTCGGCAATGTGTTCGATTTGCTCCAAATCGATTCCGGAGCCGAGCTCTCGGTTCATTCGGACGAACAGATTCTTCATGAAGGCGGCGGTTATGCCTCGAGAATCGTTGTAGGCCGCCTCGACGACCCTTGCATCTTTGACCAGGTCAACACCCAGAAGAAAGAAATCACCAGGAGTGAGGTGCCGCTCGATATGGCCCCAGAACAGTTCGGATTCGAGCGGGCCGAGATTTCCTATCGTACTGCCGAGGAATATCACCATCGCAGGCGAGTACTCGCGGAACAGCGAGAACGCTTCTTCGTATGTACCGACTATCCCGGACACCTCAACTGAAGGGTGTTTTGCTCGAATGGCTTGCCCGGCCGCGTGAATTGCCGACTCACTTACATCGACGGGAACGTACCTAACGAATTTCGAATCTTGCGCGTACGCTGAAAGCAGGTGGTCCGTCTTAACCGACATTCCGGAGCCCAGTTCAATCAGAGTAACTGGCCCGGTCTGGGAGCAGATTTGCCCAGAGTGCCGTTTCAGTATTGAAGCCTCGGCTCGAGTCAGATAGTACTCCGGAAGAGCACAGATTTCTTCGAATAGGTTGCTGCCTTCGGCATCATAGAGGAATCTGCATGGAATCCGTTTGGGGGTCTCTCTCAAGCTCTCGGAGACTGCTGTAGCAAACTCGAGCAGCAGCTCTTCCCCAGGATCGTCGATAGCATCCTTCCGCGCAGAAGCGCCTGACAATCTAGACACAGGTCATCCGGTACTCGGTTAACTCGGAATACTGAGCGGGGCGCAAAACGGGCTCAGAAACGTCGTTTGGGGAGGAATTGTAGAAGAACATCTGGTTGGAACCTACGGGCCGGGAGCCATCGTCGCAACCTCAGGTCCGTTCGTGATTCTTGGTCAACTGACGACAGCTAGCTATCTTCCGCCCTCTTTGGCATTCGTTGAGATGGTTGATGACAAAAGCGCTGCATGTTGACTTAAGGATGTACTTTGATGAATAGATTGGTTGTCTTGCTGTTGCTGGTCCTTCCCTTTTCGATATCCGTATCCCCAGCATTGCTAGCACAAGGGCTCCCACCCGACCAGCCAAGGCAAATCAACGGCCTCAATGTGTACTTGGACTGCCATAGGATGTGGTGCGAACAAGATCATATCCGCAGAGAGATACCTTACGTGAATTGGGTGCGCGACCGAGCAGTCGCAGACGTACATATTTTGGGGACGTCGCAGGATACGGGCGGCGGTCGAGAGTTCATCTTCAACTTCATTGGTCTCAGGGACTACGCCGGATTCTCTGATACGCTTCGATTCTCGACGAGCAGAACTGATGTTCGTGACGAGGAGCGGGATCGCCAGATCAGGACTCTCCAGATGGGTTTGATGCGCTTCCTGTCAGACTCTCCAGTGGCCAGACATATCTCGATATCCTATACCGCACCTATTGAGTCGGAACAGATACAAGCTCAACCGGAAGATGATCCGTGGAACTATTGGATCTTCACGATCGGAGGTAGCGGCTCAATTGAAGCTGAAACCCTGGAGCAAACCTACAGATTTGGTGCCAACTTCTCCGCCAACAGAACAACAGAAGACTGGCGTATCTGGCTGCATGGCAGAGGCAACTACCGCCAAGAACGTTTCGAGTATGAGGAAATCGACGATTCCGTCGCTGTATACTACAACAACACGTATAGTGCGCGAAGTCACGTCATTCGCAAGATAGGCGAGCACTGGGGTGTAGGATTCCGGGGTTCGATAGGCAACTCGGTTTCGTACAATCAAGACCTCTATGTACGCAGTGCCGCGGCGTTTGAGTACAGCGTTTTCCCCTATTCCGAGTCTACAAGACGCACTTTCACAATCCTGTACGGATTTGGTATTGCGGGATTCGACTACGAAGAAATCACAATCTTCGACAGAACTTCAGAGGTATTGCTTGAACACGGCATCGTAGCGGCGGTCGACTACGTCCAACCTTGGGGCAACGTGGGGGCGGATTTAGAAGCTAATTCTTTCCTACACGATTTGGACACACATCGGATCGAACTCAGAGTCGGCTTGAGCGTGCGTTTGGTCAGAGGTCTGAGTTTCAATTCGGGTGGCAACGTCGCTAGGATCAGAGACCAGATCTATCTGTCGGGTGAGGGAATTTCGCAAGACGAGATTCTGCTGCGTCGGCGCGCGCGAGGCACAGATTTCGAATTAGGGATAAGGTTCGGCTTCAGCTACTCTTTCGGGTCAATATTCAACAATGCGGTCAACCCTGCCATGGATGAGTTTCGGTAGGCGGGCAGGCGGGCAGGCGGGCAGGCGGGCAGGCGGGCCAGATGAATAACCGAATGTAAGACCTTGTCCACTAGTCGGATTACCCTCATTCAGTATAAGATGATGGGGTGATTGACCCCGCTGACTCCTCAGGTACTCCGACCGGATCTACCGCAGCATACTTGTCGCTGCCTTTGGAGGAAATCCGCGAACGCGCAGCACGCGCCGTCGCATCGCTTGCCGAATGCAGAGCTTGCCCTCGCAACTGCGGCGTCAACCGACTCGAAGACAAGTGGGCCGCCTGCAAGACCGGTCGGCATGCAATCGTCAACAGCCACTTTCCCCATATGGGTGAAGAAGACTGCCTGAGGGGGTCGAGTGGTTCAGGCACTATTTTCTTCTCCCACTGCAACCTGCGCTGCGTCTTCTGCCAGAATTTCGACATCAGCCAAGGAGTGAAGCCAGGATCGAAAACCAGAGGTTCGCCTGCTGACGAAATCGCCGGCATGATGTTGGCGCTGCAGAATTCCGGATGTCACAACATCAACTTCGTCACTCCCGAACATGTCGTTCCCCAAGTGCTCGAAGCACTACCCTTTGCAATTGAGCGTGGGCTCACGCTGCCCATCGTGTACAACACGAGCGCGTACGACTCGCTCGAGAGCCTGGAGCTGTTCGATGGGATTATCGACATCTATATGCCCGACCTCAAGTTCTATGACGAGTCAGCGAGTCGTAGATACTTGAAAGCCGCAGACTACCCCGAGGCGGCGTTTGCCGCCGTGAAGGAAATGCACCGCCAAGTGGGATCGCTTAACCTGGATTCCCACGGGTTGGCAATACGCGGTGTGCTCATCCGACACCTGGTCATGCCGGGAATGCTGGAGAATACTCGGAAGATCCTGCAGTGGATCGCCACTGAGTTGAGCTCAGACAGCTATGTCAACCTAATGGACCAGTACCATCTCGCGGGCAAGGTCTGTGGCAATCGGTATGCTGAAATCAACAGGCGCGTGTCAAGCCACGAATTCCGTGAGGCAAACCGAATAGCCAGAGATCTAGGGTTGCGCCTCGACGAGAGACGCCCGATGCAAGGATCCTGGTTTCGGTAAGGCTCACCACGCGCGATTGCCAGGCCCAAGCATCTCGGCGTCGGCTACGCCAACGCAGCAGTTACTTCCAGCAGCCGCTCAATGTCATCCGAATTGTTGAACAGAGCCGCCCCTGCTCGTATCTGAGTCCCATTTTCCTTCAAGCTGACCTTTACATTTGCCGCGTTCAGCGCTGATCGAACAGCGTCGACGTCCTTGCCATGCTCAATGGTCACGATTGCCGACCGATTGTCCTCGGGAGTCAGGACTGTATACCCTTGCTCAATCCAACCCTCCCGCAAGCGGTGGGCGAGAGGTACCGTGTGCCGCTCTATGTTCTCCACCCCCACCTGCAGCAGATAGTCCAAACCAGCGCGAAGCTGATAGACGGCACCGAATGCCAGCGTGGCATAGCCAAACTTTCGGGCATCGTCATACAGCCCGTACCGGTAGCCGCCAAGGTGCTCGGCCACATGAAGTGCACCAAGCCTGTCCACAGCTATCGAATCGAGAAGCGCTTCCCTGACGTAGAACGGCGCTACCCCAAAACCGCCGAGCAGCCACTTGTAGGTACCGGCCGTAAAGAAATCGATACCCACGTCTCTCACATCCAATGAGAGCATTCCTACACCTTGAATAGCGTCCGCATACAGGTATGCACCCACGCTATGCGCGAGATCGGCCAAGCCTTTGAGATCGTGCTGGAACCCGTTCTGGTGCGACACCCAAGATACGGATATGAGCCGGGTTCTACCGTCGACGTGCTGCGCGAAGTTGTCGGGTGTTAACGATCCACCGACGTTTTCTACGATTCGCAATTCCACGCCTCTCGTCTCGGCCAGGTGGCGATAGAGCACGTACGTTGTGTCGTAATGCAGATCATCGATTACCACGTTGTCACCTGCCCTCAGATCGAACGCTCTAGCAACGATATTTTCACCCTCGCTAGTGGCAAACAGCAGTCCGACCTCGGCCTCCGACGCACCCACGAGTTGGGCGTACCGCCTCCGAACCAGGGCAGACTCCTCCAACATCGCACCAAGGCTGACGGGGTCTCGTCCTTTCGCCTCAGCAAAGGCAACGGCGGCGTCCACAGCCTGGCGAGGCGATGGCGTGATGTAGGGCGAATCGAGATAGACTGATTCCAGAATGGCTGGGAAGTCACCCCTGACTCCAAGCGGATTATCACCTATTCGATCGGTGGGAGCACAAGAAACCGCGCTCATTGCAGTAGCGGTTGTTACCGTGCCGATAAACTCGCGGCGGGTGCAGGCCATTGGCGATTCTCCTCATGGGGGTGAAGACTCCTAGAGAGAATATCCATCATTAGACATCCAACGTCCAACAGGGAACGCCCAACATCCAACGGTTAAATGCTCGACCGTTCGATGTTGGGTGTTCTTCAGTTCCCCACAATCTCCGGCCGCACAGTCAAGATCAGCGTCTCGCCGTCGGGATCCGGCTGAGTGCTCCCAAGCACTATTGTCTGGCCTGCACGTACATTCACTGAAGTCTGCAAAACGTCCCCATATCCGCTGGCAAAGAGCTGGACCTCGAGGTGGACAACCCCGCTATCCCCTGCACTCCTCACATCATTGATATACGCATTTATGGTGAAGCGTCGTCCCTCGCTCGACAGCCTCTGTTCCATGCCACTCCCTTCCACACCGCCGAGCATGGCCTGAGCCAGCAGCCGGTAACCCCTGAATTGGAATAACCGTCTCAAAACCGATTCGACGTCGGCAATCGCAGAGTCTGTTGTGCTGCTTCCGTTCGCACCTATGACCTGGAAATGCAGCCGCACGCTGGGCGGGGGAGTATCGTATCTCTCCAGCACACGCTCGATTCTCTCGAGATTGTCGCGGGTCTCCCGCACAGTGAGGATGTTCTCCGCAATCGAGATCCGTCCTGGTGCCTCAGAACGATCGGCGAACACATATGGTTCCACTATCTCCGCCGCCGTATGCGCGCCGAGGTATTGCAGCTCGAAGGTCTGCGTTTCCAGTTCAACCGCACCAACTACGTTCGCCCCGAGGAACCACAGAATTGCCGAAACGACCAACGCTGCCACGATTAGGGTTACTGTTTTGTGCATCATTCATCTCCCGCATCTAAGAACCAGACTACTACGATGTCTGGACGGTCTGCTACCTGGAATACCGCGATGTCCTTACCTGGGGGACCAGTTACTTCGAGTCCGGGAAGTGGTACGGGCACCCTAGCCTGGACCGTCTCATCGATTGCGT
The DNA here is from genome assembly GCA_964436395.1 of uncultured Gemmatimonadaceae bacterium. GTDB lineage: Bacteria > Gemmatimonadota > Gemmatimonadetes > Gemmatimonadales > GWC2-71-9 > JBDGYW01. Next base: position 8,773 of record CAYTDU010000179.1, read on the forward strand.
TGCTTCCGTCACCCAGAAGCACCAACGCAACCAAACCGGCTGCAGCCGCCAATGGTGCGCCGATCTGCCAGCGGGTCTTCTTTCGCCCGACTGCGAGCGCTTTCTGTTCCGCTGCTCGAAGCGCCTCTTTTACACCTCGCTGCGGTGAAACTGCTTCGAGTTCTCGTGCTAAGCTGAGTTGGCCACTGAGGAGTCGATCTGCGATCGCGCGACATCTATCACATGTCATAAGATGAAACACGAGTTCACTTTCACCCTCACCGGCGAGTTCCCGAGGATCTGTTTCAAGCATCAGGTCGGTGGCG
>CAYTDU010000180.1:0-9044 GCA_964436395.1 uncultured Gemmatimonadaceae bacterium
CGTTGGATTGCCTCATCCCGGTCGGCGCGGGTGCGACGGAGGGCGGTGAGTAGGTCACCGTAGACACGCATTACGGTTGCGATCATCAACTTGCCGTTGGGGCTTTCGGGATCAAACCGTCTCGTGTCAGTGCGTGTCTCGTAGCCAAAGCGTGGGGCAAGCTCCTCGTAGGCGATATGGAAGAGTTGGGCTAAGTGGAGTGCGTCACGCGGGTCAAGGTAGTCTTTGTCTACCCGCTCCTCGCGGGTGCGGCGTAGCGCAACAAGCAGTTCACGGATCATATCACCATCGTCCCATGCGGGGTGCCGCATGCGGTACTCTGCCCGCGCCTCTATGTCAGCCAGATCGACTGGAGGCTGCTTCTTGTCCATCACTCCCCACCTTTCTGCGCGGCGTCGGGTTGGGGTTGCTCCGCCAGTTCGGCCATTGCTCGGTCGCGGAATAGGACCAGCATGTCGGCGGGTGACAAGTTGGCGTACATTTCGCTGTCATAGTCGGTGACGATGCTTCGCAGCGTGGACTGTGCGCTTTCCAGTTCGGCGTGGAGGCGGGCGTTCTCGGCGGCGAATCGGTCGCGGGCTACCTGTATCTGGTCGCGGTCGGCGGCTCGTTGCCTCGACTCCTCCAACTCTTCGCTTAACCGCTCGCAGAGCGTCAACAGCCAGTCCCGCTCCTCGCGCACGGTGCGGAGTTCCGATTCCAGCTCGCAGGTATGGCATGATCGTGCCAGTTGCCCGTGCTCACAGTCTCGCGCACGCTCCTCGCGCAGGCGGCGATTTTCCTCCTCCAAGCATTCGCAGCAATGGGCAAGGTTCTTTTTGGACGCCTCCGCATGTAACGCATCCAACTGCTTCCCTAGTTCGCCGCCGGGTTGCTCGTCTCGGTGCAGCAGTCGCTTCATCATGGCGTCACTCATCGGTCCCCTCCTCCCGGAATCCGCAATCCAGAATCGACCGGCGGTAATGGTGACAGAACCCGGATCGACGCCGCATGATCCGCTCGGCCCAGAACTCACACCACGTAGCCGGAACCCCCTCCTCCCAGAGATTACACCATTCCTCCTCGTAATCATCGTCATAGGGTGATGCCGTCTTCCACTGATCGTAACCCGCAAACGGATCACGCATCGGGCTCCTCCTCCCGGTCCAACTCATCCTTGAACACCTCGAGCAAGGTCTTCCCCTTCCCGGGGACCGGAGGAGCGGCCTTCTTCGTTGTCACCACCTTCCCCGATTCGAGATCTCCAGGGTAATGCTCCTCCCACCACCCGGCCAACTGATACGGAATGACGTACATCGGCACCTTCCACTCCCCACCCATCACGTCACCACCTTCCCCTGCGAAGAGTGCGCCAAAACTACCTGCCTCTTCTCGTCGTCGGTCAACTCGGAAAGCTTTTTGCGGAACATCGACATAGCCAATGTCGCATACGGGTTTGTTTCTCTCTCCTCAGACTCCTCTCTTTTCTTAGAATAAGAATAAGAGTGAGTCGGTCGCTTCTCTCCCTCTTCTATGCTTCTTCTCCTCCTGTTCTCCCCGCCTTCTCCGCTACTTCTCCGCTTTTTGTCCGCATGGTATCTCTCAAACTTCCTCAAGGCCTCCCTTGCCCGTCTCTTTGCGCTGCCGGAATTGTGCTCATCCCAGTTGATTACCCGGAACCCCTTCCTCCCGTCCTTCTCCAACGGCTCCAGCCATCCCACGTCGATCAACCCCTGACAGAACCCCTCACACTCCACCAGGCGATCCAATGCCTCTGCGCTCATCGGCATGATCTCCCCGTTGTCGGTGTACTCACTCAACCAACAGAAGTACCGGATCAACCGCCCAAACGTCGCAGCCTGTTCCGCTTTGGTCGCCAAACTCAACATCGTGACCCGGTTGTCGCTGTACAGGTTCGTCCTCACCTTGATCCAATCCCCCGCCATTATCGCCCCCTTGGTGCCCAGTGAAGCCCCCTCGAGACCCCGCAGTAGCAACATACCTCCTGGTCGCAGGCGCCCTCGGGCAAGTAGAACGCACCGTCATCCAACCTGGACCTGGCACATGGGTTCCCTACCTCCCTCGCCGACCGTGGAGCAGTGATCATGCCCCCAAACGCCCGACCTCGAGCCTCTTGTATCCGCTCCGAGGTCATCTGGTTTCCCCAAACATCCTTCAACATTCTTCCCCCTTTCCTGTGGTGGTTCGCGCACCGTATCGCCACCACAAGACCTCGAGCAAGGCCGACTCGCGCACGTATGGTTAAAAAATATGGGTCCATCTGTGTATGAATGCGCCGCCCCTCACGTCGCGATCGCACGCGCGAGGCAAGGGGGTAACTAAAGACAACGCGGGGGGTGGGGGTACGTCCATGGGACCCCTATCGGCCCCCATCGACGCCGACCCTGCCCCCCCAGGACCCGGGATGCAGGTGGGTGGTGGGATACTGTCCCGCGCCCCATCGATGCCTCGAGAGCCCTCGAGAGCCCCGTTTCCGTGGTGCCTCGAAGGCCCAAGGGCTCACCTCGAGCACCGCTCGAGGCCTGCCCCCAAGGGGGCGGCGCGGGGAGGGGGCGGGGCGCCACTGCTACGCCGAACCCTGCCATTTTGCCCTATACCTTACCATCGCCATGGCCTTTGCGTCCGATTGACGCAAACTCCCAGGCCACCCCCATCCCCACCCCATCGGCGTTCCCTACCGACCGGTCGGTAGGATACTCTATTCCCCTTACACTGTCTCACTGTCTCACTGTCCCCACCCACCGTTCACCCCGGAGCTCGGGGTGAACCACCGCACCAATGGCATGCACCTGGAAAGCGAACCAAAAGCGAAAGTTTGAGGGGCGAAAACTAGGCGAAGGCGGCCTGTTTTGGGCTCTGGAAGCTAATTGGCCAAGCAGGTGAATCCAGGGTCCTGAAAAAAACTTTTGGTGGCCAGAAATGCAATCCTGGCAAGCGTTTTTACGGATTCGAGCGACTGAATCTGGAAATTGAACAAAAAATAATTCTTGACATGATTTTGTGTTGGGCTTACACTCCCAACCATCGCAGACAAACGGCCGGCGGTTGACCGGCGAAAGGAGTAGGGCATGGACGTTGATACGCAATGGGGAATCTTGAGGCACAAGGGATGCGGGGGGGATGTAGAGACCGACTTCTCATGGCAGGGGGAGAATGACGATGGCGTAGGGGAGTATGAGATAACCCTGTACTGTGAGCGATGCGGCGAGACGTACCACTACATCGACTTCGAATAGCGGGTAACCGACAACTACAGCAAGGGAGAGGGACATGGCAGTATTGGGAAAGCATGGCAGTGAGGTCTTCCGGGGAACGCGAATGCGGGGCAACCCCCGCCTTGAAGCGGAGGGATATAGGGTTAGGAAGACAACTGTCAGCATGAGGGAAGACGGTACGCTGTTAGTCAAAGAGGCCTGGCAATTCACCGACGAACCCGGCGAATGGTACGGCGGCAAAACGTGGAAAGTTGCGACTACCCGCAAGGGGTTTAGGGACATGGGTTTGCGGACGATTGCGGAAATCTTGGCGTTTATGGTCAAGCGGGGGTTCGATGTGGACTGGGTAAGTGATTACCGGCCGGATTCGCTCCATTGGTCGGGTTGGACTACGGCATAGCTTAACGGCACAAGGGAAAGGGGATACAGCATGGCAACGAAGAACATCATCACGACGCAATCAACGAAGATCGCCAAGGGTGAGAAACTAGGGTGGCTGACCGCGGTACTGTACCTCGCCCCGGCCGACGAATCTGGGGTGTTGCAGACATGTCCGGCGGCAACCTGCAAGGTCTGCAAGCAGGGTTGCTTACGGGATTCTGGGTGTATGGCCTGGTCGAGCAGCGCAAGGGCCCGACAGTGGCGAACGGAACTCCTGGCCAGCGACCCCGATGCCTTCCACGCCGCGATAGACCGCGACCTGGAATCCCTCAAGCGCAGGGCCGACAAGCTCGGCATGCGACCTGCTTTCCGGCCGAACGGCACGAGCGACATGCCAGGAATGGCCAGGGCGATTGCCAAGCGTCATCCCGACTTGACGGTCTACGACTACACCAAGATCCCCCAGCCCCACAAGCGTACCCTGGACAACTATCACCTGACGTTCTCCTACGACGGGTATAACTGGGAAGCTTGCCGCGATGCACTGGCCAACGGCATCAACGTTGCCGTCGTGTTCTCGACCAAGCGGTCAGGGAAGCTTCCGGGATTCTTCCGCGGCATGCCAGTCGTGGACGGGGATACCACCGATCTTCGCTTCCTGGACCAGGTCGGCGGTTGCGTGATCGGGCTCAGAGCCAAGGGGAAAGCCCGCAAGGACAACACCGGGTTTGTGGTCAAGGTTGACTAGCAGCGAACACCAACACGGGGCCCTACGGGGCCCCGGGAAGGGGAATAGGGACATGGCGAGACAGTACAGGATCACGGTAGAGCGCAAGGCCGGCAATCGCAAGCACAGCGTGGAAACGGATGACCTGGACCATGCACGGCGGGTGATGACCAACCTGCGCCGTGCGGTGGCACGGGGCGAGATCGTTTCCGCCTCGTTGTTCGAGGCCAGCGACTGGCCACGCCGACCGGAGCCCCGATTGATCGACTACGCTTCGAAGTGGACGGTTTGCGCCATCACCGAACTCGTGAACCAGTAACCGACAAGGGAAGGGGAGAGAGATGAAGGCAAAGATTCTGTTGACCGCCGACCGGTGGGGGGTCTCCCGCGATCGGCGGAAGTCCTTGATCCGCAAGGGGAGTGAGGTTGAGCTCCGCGTGCTCTTTGGCCGGTACATCCCGGCCGAAAAGCGCACCCATGCGGTGGCCCTGGTAACCGACAAGGACGGCACTGCCACGGTGGTCGGCCGGGAGTATCTCCAGGAGGTTCCGGTATGATCGAACTGCACAACACAATTCACAACACCAAGGTGCGAATCCGCGCCCACCTTGGTCAGACCCTCACCCCTGCACAGGTCCGCCGGATCAGGCGCGAGTTGTGCGGCGTCAGGGGCTGTACTTGCGGGGTGGTGCGGGACCCAGACCACGTCCTGATCCAAGTGGGGTGGGATGTTCACGCCGACGAGGTCCAGTTAGCAATCGAGGAGACAAAAGCATGAACAAATGCAAGACGTGCCAGTGGTTTGACCCCTACGCGAACCAGGAGAGACCCGGCCTAGTGGGCCGGTGTTGCTTTAACCCTCCGGTGATTGTTTCGTTCTTCGACGCGTCCGACCAGAGCGATATCGACACGTTCTGGCCTGAAGTTAACTCTGAGAAGGACGGTTGTGGCCAGTGGGCCCGCCGTGAGGACTTATGGAGGGACTCATGGCCGAAAGTGAGGTAAAGCTCCTGGTCGAAGTCAAGGCGAAGCGGCTTGTCCACAAGCAGCCGAAAGACAAGCGGCGCAAGAAGAAGACCCGCCACCGCGACGGGTACACTTGGCGCGGACTGTCGCTAACACTCAGTCACATCCCGTGCACGCAACTCGGGCTCGAGGAGGGTGACGTGATCCTGGTCACCCAACCCAAACCCGGGATGCTGATCATGTCGGTGATCGAGAGATACGGCCGGCCGGTCAGGCCGGGGGATCCGCCCCCCCCGATTCGAGAGCAGGACTGGTTGGGTCTTCCAGGCGAGTCCGCGATTTCTCCTGGTCCGACTGATTAGCGGACCCCTTCCGCGGCTTTGAACTCGAGGGCTGGGCCGATCGCTTGCGTCGGTTCAGCCCTCTTGCGTTCAGCTCGGCGATGAGCAAGTCAACGAGATCGGCGCACTCGAGCAATTGCTCGACACTCCTACCTTTTGGTTTGCGCGGCATAGCTACCCTCGGAAGAGCCCGATCTTGACCGTATCGGGGGTGATGATCGGCGTGCCGTCCTCACGGGTGGGGAGTTGCGCGTTCAGCTCGGGGTTGTTGAAGATCTCCTGCCCCAGAAAGATGCCGATCCATAACATCTCCAACCCAGGGGGCAAGACGCGCTCGTCGGCAACCTCGGTGATTACCGGCTCGTTGAGTAGCCCCGGGATGTACTCAGCGGCCGGGGACACGGTGGACACTTCAATTTTGACCATGATCTTCTCTCCTCTCAATCTGGACCAAGACCCCGTAGTCCTTGCGTGCGATCTGGGCGTATTCCCATGTGATCGGTGCGCCTGGGGAGTCATCGGTCATGTACTCATCTGCGATTCCATCGCGCACCGCCTTGAGGCTGGCCGCGAGGTTGTCGTCATCCATCAACCGGAGCCCGATCCGCGTGAGCTTGACGTGTACCGGTAGCCGGGGGCGAACGCTCTCGATTTCCTTCATCGCCCACCGGGCCGTGTCCCGCTGGCCCTTCGCCCGCTTCCTCTTCACCGACCAGTGGTCCCGTCGGTTGGGCTCGCTCACGATCTGGACCGGGACGTAGGTGGAGATGCTATCCGCCATAAAAGAACGTCCCGTCCTGCAACTGTTCGAGGTTGACCTTACAGGGCTCGCAGTAGCACCGGCAGTCGCACCGATCTCGAGCTTGAGATGGCTCGGGCTCGAGGTCCACTACAAACCACCCGGCAACCCACCAGACCACCAGTACAAAGAGACTGGCCGCGGCGAAGAATGTCAGGCAGTCACGCACCGCGCACCAATTGATCACGGCGAGTCCCCCCTGAAGAACCGCTTTGTGTCCTCGAGTTCCTTGCGGAGTTTGTTCTGCTCCCTGGTCGCCCGCTCAAGCTCAATGATCGCATCGCGGTAGGTTGTAATGAGTTCCCTGGTTTGCCGCTGGCACTCCTTGAGCTCGGCGGTCCTGGCGATCAGATAGCCGTCGAGTAGGTCCGACTTCTTGCGCCAACGATCCCGCTCGTCTGTGATCTCGTTGACCTGGGCCCGCAGTTCCTGGACCTCGCCCTTGAGGGTGGAGACGAGCCTTTTTAGGGAATCGAGGGTGGGATCCACCGGCGGCAGTGGGCACCGCTCGCCCTCGTGATGCCATGCCTTGCAGTGCCGGCACCAAGTGCGACGGGGTGCGTCCTGCGGGGTCCATGTTCCGACCGTCTGGCTCATGCCTCACCCCCCTCCAGAACCCGACGGCGGAGGTAGTCCTCGCACCGATTGCAGTACGTCGGCTCGCCGTCGATGATGTTACGTAGCCACCCGACGATATGGTCGAGCAAGTGCTCGGAGACCCAGAGCCTGGTCATGGTACACTCCATGAACCGACAGTGACAGGTCTTGACGCATGGCTCGGCCACCTCGCCGGCATTGACCACCAACCCAAGACAGTGTCCGATCTCGTGCAGCACTGCAGTCCGCACCGCCTCTTGCTCGAGAAGCGGAACCTCGAGCGTCTCGTAGTACAGGAAGATCGTGCACGTCATCCGGTCCTGGTCGGACCATGTCTCCCCGATGTTGGTCTCCGCATACGAGGGTGGCTCACGCCAGACGTACACATTGGTCGGGACCTTCCAACCGTCCCCGCCCATGACCCCCTCGAGATAGCGGTCGGCGTAGTCCACCGCTTGCGTGACTGCCCGGAGCTGGCCCTTGCCAACCGGATCGGGATCATCTGGATGAGGTTTCACCTCGGCGACGATCCCAATCGGCTGGACTGCCCATAGGTCAGGTTGGGCGAGACCGGGGCTCGCCCCGGTGGACTGGCCGCCGCATGCGCTAATCAGGAGAAGACACAATACGCTTGCCGTTCTCATCGCACCCCTCGTACTGTTTGCAGTGCGCCGCTAACGCCGGCCACAACACTTGAGCACACTGTTCTTCCGGCCCTGGGGTTAGCAGGTAGCTATACTTGATAGCTAGATCCTGCGCCTCCCGGGCCGTACCGCACACTGGCATGTGAACACATAGCCAACAAGTAGGTGCGTCAAGTGCGGACATGTTACTTGACGCGCTTCTTGAGTTCCGCTCTGAGCGGATGGATTGCGAGCAAATGCTTGAAGATCTCCCACCCCACGTCTAACAGGTCGGGCGGAAAGTAGGCGTAGGAGAAGTCCCCGGTCTCTCGAGCGAACCGCATGCAGTGCGCACCCCGAATCGGCGTGCCCTCCACGGTGGTGATCAGGTGGCGGTACGCGGCGGTCTGGATGACCACCTCGGGGTAGATACCGGCGGAGGTTTTGAAATCCCCCACGTCAATCCAGTCGCCGTGCATCTCGAAGTCTGGGGTGCCGCCAAAGTTGTACTCAGGGCAGACGAGCGGTCTCTCATGGGGGACCACCTTCGACTTGAGTGAGTCGATGAACTGCATCGCATTGGTATACGCTTGCTCGGCTCGCAACCCGACCTCGGTGGCTGGGATCTCGGGCAGTGGCAGGCCCCGGAGTTGGGCGTCGATCATGTTATGAGTCAGGGTTCCCGCCTCTGCCGCGTCATCGCGCTGACCGTAGAGAACCTTGTTCCATACCGGCAAGCCCTCGCCTGCCCGCCCCGCTTCCCAGCCGGCAAAGCAACACGTCTTGCCGGCCCAACCTACGAGCGCCGGCTTGTCGAGCATGCCGATCACGGTGGTCACACCCAGCGCCGGCTTGCCGGTGTCGGGGTTGATGTACCCTCCTTTGGGGCGGGCCATCAGCTCGCGTCCTTCAACAAAGAACGAAAGTCGGACACACCAAGAACTGTGCCTAGCCGCTTGAGTTCTTTGTCATATGGGATGACCCGACCTAACTCAATCTTGGAAAGCAACCCTTGGTCGATTTCTGCCGCTCTCGCCAGTTTGGCTTTTGACCACCCCTTTCGAGTCCTCAGTTTTGTAAGCTTCATCATGGCGGCAACCTCAGAAGGGGGTATCCTCGCCGTCGGAATCAGGCTCGGACTCATCGTCCTGCCCCGGCGGGGGCCCCTGCTCGTCGGTCAGGTGCGTCGGCGGCTGGTAGTCGGGACGATCGCATACTCGCTGGTACTTGCCGCAGGGGTTGAGTTTCGTCCCCTTGACCGGCGGAAGGATGGCCGCGATGTTGGCGTAGGTGTTGCCGTCCGATCCCTGGTTGTGCTGAATCAGGATCTGACACGGCACGCCGACCAGTTTCTCCAGGTCGAAATTATCAAGTTCTTCCTCGGTGAAGGACTTG
>CAYTDU010000181.1:0-8989 GCA_964436395.1 uncultured Gemmatimonadaceae bacterium
CGATTTCAATCGGTACATTCTGACAAACATCTACCACGACGAAAATGCCTTCACCAGACAATCCGGTTGGATGAGTTGGGAAAGACCATTCATGCGAGATGTCGATGGCCAGGTTATGGTCACAATGCGCGAGCTGAGTCAGATGGAAGCGGTACTGGGATCGAACGGAAGGTCTGGGCAACAATTGGATATCTGGCAAGCCGTTTACGGCCCGGTGGGAGATGATGGGTACCCCAAACCGATTTGGGATAAACTGACCGGCGAGATCGATCACGAAGTTGCAGAGTACATGAGGCAATACGACCTATTGGACTATGCGAGGGAAAATTGGTCGAGACTCGGCCCCAAGCTCGTTGGCAAATTGCACTTCTTCTGCGGGGATATGGACAACTATTACTTGAACGAAGCCACACTCGAGATGGAAGCATTCCTGGAAAGCACGAATGCTCCGTATTACGCTGGGTCTTTTCGATACGGTCGTCCAAGACAGGGGCATGGTTGGGGGCGTGCCGATTCGGATTCCGAAGCACGAATTTTGGAGATGGCTCAGTTCGTCATTGACAAAACGCCGGCTGGTGAAGACGTAAGGCAATGGAGATACTGATTCTCAATGATGATGACTAAGAGAGCATTCAATTCGGTCGGGCGTGTCGCCTTTCTCCTCGCATTGGCGTTGGGATGGTCGTTCCTCAACATGCCGGCATGCGGTGCGCAGAGCCCCGAAGTCGCATTCGAAATCTCATTTACCGAAGGCCTGCACCCGGATCCAATCACAGGGCGCGTGTTCCTCGCGATAAACACGACAGACGATCCCGAGCCCCGTATTGCGGCTTACCAGTTTGCCAGGCAGCGCGTTGCCAGGGTGCCGTTTTTCGGAGTAGATGTGGATCAACTCCGAGCGGGGCAGCCTGCCGTAATCAATGCCAATACGCCGGGATTCCCGTACGAGAGTCTGAGAGACCTTCCAGCCGGCGATTACTACGTACAGGCGGTCCTCAACGTCTTCACCCAATTTCACCGGTCGGACGGCCACGTGATTTGGGCCCACATGGACCAGTGGGAGGGGCAGCGCTGGGCGTTCTCACCGGGGAACCTGATGAGTGAGCCTCAGCGGGTGCATCTCGACCCGAGAGAGGGTTACAAAATCAGCCTCACCTTGACGCAAGTGATTCCTCCGATAGAGGTCCCCGAAGACACTAAGTGGGTAAGGAGGATCAAGATTCAGAGCGAGCTGCTCACCGAGTTTTGGGGACATCCGATCTACATCGGTGCCACTATCTTGCTTCCCAAGGGATACGACCAACACCCTGATGCGCACTATCCCGTCATCTACAATCAGGGGCATTTCGGTATGGGCGCGCCGTTTGGCTTCAATCCCGAACCGCCATCACCGAGCTCGGAGATTACGGAATCTCGCGCTGAACGGACCGAAGACCTTCCGTCAATATTTGACAACGCGAAACCTTGGTATGCCTTGTCGGGAAATCCCAATAGCGGCTACGAGTTTTATCAGTTGTGGACCTCCGACAACCTTCCCAGGATGATTGCGGTCACATTTCAGGATCCAACACCGTTCTTTGATGACTCCTACGCGGTGAACTCAGCCAACAACGGCCCGTATGCCGATGCCCTGTTGACGGAGCTGATTCCGCACCTCGAGGCGAATTTCCGGATGATACCGGAGTCGTATGCCCGCGTCCTTACGGGCGGTTCGACCGGAGGGTGGCGGTCGCTCGCTCTACAAGTGCACTACCCCGAGTTTTTCGGTGGGGCTTGGATATCCGCGCCCGATCCCATCGACTTCCGTCGTTACCAGCTAGTGAACATCTACGAGGATGAAAGTGCATTCCTGGTGCCCAACACCGGATTCAACGATCCACACATGCCCGGTGTTCCTGAGCGCATGTTCCAGATGAGTCCGGAAGGCCAACCGCTGATTTCCATACGTGAAGACAGCCGACTGGAGGAAGTAACCGGAACGAAAGGCCGATCGAGTTTTCAGATCGACGGTTGGAACGCCGCCTACGGTCCGGTGGGGGATGATGGCTATCCGAGGCGGCTTTGGGATTTCGAGACCGGGGAGATTGACCGCGAGGTGGCCTACTACATGCGGGACAATGGTTACGATCTGAGCCACTACATTAGAACCAACTGGTCGGAAATCGGCCCGCACCTAGTTGGCAAGCTCCACTTCTTCTGTGGAGACATGGATGATTTCTACCTCTCCTTCGCGGTGTATATCCTCGAAGACTTCCTCGAGAACACGTTCAATCCCTACTATGAAGGCGATTTCACCTACGGACGCCCCATGAAGGGGCACGGAGGGTGGCGCGCCCTCTCGAACGAGGAGATGATTCGTCAGATGGCCGATCAGATTGCGAAGAACGCGCCGATCGGTGCGGACACGCATATTTGGCGATAATAGGGCCGGAACAACGCCGGAATGGTTGGAGCTGAGCCGGGCCAGCCCAGACCCTGCCCTGCCCCCTATTCCCACCCACCCCGGAATCCATGCCCGTTGCCGCCCGACATCCGCGGGTTCACGATGTTGGCGAACTTGGAGCCGAATCGGTAACTGAGGCCGATGCCGATATCGAACAAATAGTCCGTCTCTCGCTGCCTCCGCTCCGTCAGTATCTCAGCGTCGCTCAAATCGCTGGCGGCCAGGAAGAACTGATCCTTCACTCGCGAGAACGTTCCGAATATGTCGAGGTTGAACCCCCTGAACAGTCTGTACTCGAGATTCAGGAATGTGTTTATACGATGAGTCTCCGGCTCGTTCAGGTATTGAATGCCTTCGACGGACCCGAATATCTCACCCCAAGGTTGTTGAACCGCCGCCGCCGCGAGGAGCGTGTGTCGCGGTAGCACCTCCGCGGTCTCGCCCTCGACGGTCTCCATCTCGTAGTTGAAGGCGGCCACTTCGAGGGAGTACCTGAACGTGATCGAACGTCGAGTCGACTCTGCGTAAGGGTAAATATTGAATTCGACCGTGGGCCCCGCCGCGATCGCCAGGTCTCGATTCAAGAATGTGGATCGGTTGGCGTTGGCGCGTCCACCCAATGACCAGTGCTCGGTGAGACTCCATACCATAAGAAGGTCCGCAGTGTACTCCTCTGACGTGTTCGTATAGGAATCGCCGTCGTCCAGCTCCCATTCATTGCGTTCGTACTCGCCGGAGAGCTCAAAGCTGATCTTCATGTCTTCGGACACCCGGTCGGCTTCCGCCTCGGCCTCCAGCGAATAGCCACTTTCGGTGGCTTCTTGTTCCACAGACCAGTCGGCACTCAACCGGAACACCCAGAGGTTCCATGGGTCGTGCTCTTCACGCTGGACAAACGAGCCTTGCGGTTCTTCATACACCAACCGCAGGCGCGGCGCCACCGGTGTGGTCTCGATAAATTGAACGAGGCCCAACGCCAACGTGCGGGTGAGGCCCTCACGCATTTCGGACTCCGTGTCGTCGGGGTGTGAGACATAGCTGAGAGACTTGGTTACACCGTCGAAATCTCGCAGACCGATGTAGTCCAGAGTGAAATGTTCGCCTCCGCCTCCGGTGTCTTGCGACGTAATCAACACATGAACATGCGCGTCCTGCCGATCGCGTACCCAGTTCACCCAGGTTATCTCACGCCGGAAGTGGTCGGAATCGCAGCCGCGGGCGTTGCAGTCTTCAAACACGAACAGTGCGCCCGCCGTCGTACCGCTAGTAGGGCCCTGCGCCGCGAGGTTTGTTGCCAACAATACGACGAGCGGTACGATCGGTGTGATGATAGAGCGTCTCATGAAAATTCCGCGTTATAGGGTACCGGTTGAGTCGACGGCTCATCCTAACACGTCCGAAAGGCTCGTAGGCGATCCCTCGGTACGCCCTGTGTTAGGAGTTTTTCCGGGATTTGTAAGGACGTTGTAAGGAGAAATGGGCTGCCCCGCGAGACCTAGGCAATTAGGTCTGTAGACGATAACCAACCTTGCGTACGGTGAGAATATGGTCGGGTTTGGACGGGTTCGACTCGAGTTTGCGTCGCAACTCGGCAATGTGCACGTCCACGGTCCTGCTCATTACCGCCGCTTCGTAGCCCCAGACTTCCCGCAACAGCTCCAACCTGGTGGCCACCGAGCCAGCGCGGTTCACCAGTGCGAGTAAAAGGTCGTACTCCTTCGGCGCGAGTGTAACCTGCTCGCCCCCAACCGTAACCGTGTGCGAGGCGGTGTCGATCTCAACGTCGCCGAACCGCTTCATCTGACCAACGTCATCCTCGGTTTCGTCGGTAGGCTGCGTGCGCCTCAGCAACGCCCTGACGCGGGCGAGCAGTTCCATGGTCCCAAACGGCTTCGTGACATAGTCGTCCGCGCCCCAGTCGAGACCGAGTACCTTGTCGGCCTCTTCGCCTCTGGCAGTGAGTATCAGGACAGGCGTTTCAATGCCCGAACGCCGAACCTCACGCAAGACGCTGTATCCGTCCATCTCCGGGAGCATGAGGTCCAGGAGTATCAGATCCGGTTGAAGCTCGCGAGCGCGATCCAGGCCGGCGCGGCCGTCGTATGCGACTTCGACCTCGTATCCTTCCGACTGGAGTGCGGTCTGAAGCCCAAAGGCCATGTCGACGTTGTCCTCGACAACCAGAACCAGGGTCATGCGCGTCGCTCCGTCGACTGTTCTGTTTCGGCGATTGACGCCGCTGTAGCTCCGGGCAACTCCACTACGAACCTCGCCCCTTCGGATGCCGCATCTTCGACCCACGCAGCTCCGTCGTGCAATGCCGCCAACTCGGCAACCACCGCCAATCCGATTCCGGTGCCCGTTGCGGCGTTTGTTCCGTCTCGCTCCAGACGCCGGTACGGCTCCCACACTCGGTGCCGCTCGCTATGCGGAATGCCCGGTCCTTGATCGTCAACCGACAGATGCAGTGTGGTGCCCTTTCTACTCGCATCAATCGTGACGATCTGACCGTCCGGTCCGTACTTCACGGCGTTATCCAAAAGGTTCAACAGAATCTGCTTGAATGCGTCACGGTCTGCCCGTACAATTAGACCGGTCTCCACCGTTGCCTCGAGCGAAACACAGCGAGCATCCGCGAGCGGTCGGAACGCCTCAACCACCTCGTTCACTGTGCTCTGAACGTCGAGTGGCTCCGCCTTGATGTCCGCGGTCGCTCGCCGCGACCTAGAGAACTGGAGGATGTTTTCCACCAGGTGAGTCAGGCGGCGCGCCTCCCGGTTGATGATGGCTACCGAGCGGCTACGTTCGGCTTCGGTCCTGAGCTTGCCGGCTTCCCACAGTTCCGCAAACATCCGAACCTGTGCCAACGGTGTTCTGAGTTCATGGGAAACGCCTGAGACGAAGTCGTCACGCAACCGCGCAAGCTGCCGTTCCCTGCGAAGCTGGTACAATGCGGTGGTTCCCATCAACATCGTGATGACGAGCATCGTGAGAATGAGCGGTAGTCGAGACCGAGGCAGGCCGCCGATGATGAGTTGTTCCGCAACCCCCGGTTTGATGGCGGCCTCTACGATCATGTTGCCGAATTGGAAGTCCATCGTCTCGGAAGCGGCGAACTCTGAGCCGCCGGGCAGGTGTGATAGAGTCACCGCGCCGCTGCCGGGGAAGCGAACGGACAGATCGAGTAAAGAGTCGTTGGGCTGCCCTCCGGTAACTGACGGCGGCAGAAGTACGTGTTCCGAGAACCAGTTGCTCAACAACTCGGAGTATGCATCCGGATCGGTCATCAGTCCGAACAGGCCCAGAGCTTCTCCTCGTCGACCTCTGCCATATGCGGTTGAGTATGTGATGAGAACCGACGACTCGCACACCGACCCTTCCGGCATGAAGACCAGGCCGGCGCGCTCCCGGTCGTGCCTCTGACGGTGGGTCGTCAGGGTGTCGACGAGGCGCGACAGGATGTCGGCTGACAGGCTCGCTGTGTGAGTGGTAATCGTGCTGTCGCGCAGGTCCACACGAAACACGGCAATGGGATTTTGAAAACTCGGGCATTCGCATTCGTACCAGCCTGCGACGCGGCGTACATCGTCAGCGAGAACGTCCGGCGACGGCAACTCGCCGTAGCCCCGCCAATCCCGTGTCACGTCGTCGAACGAATCCTCCCAGAACTCACGCAGGTTCTCGCGTGCGATGCTCGCGAACTCCCACGCCGCCATGCCGGCATAATCCCTGAGGGTGTGCTCCACCGACTGCTGATGGGAGCGAGCTGTTGACCATGCGTGAACGCCGAGGCCGAGGGATATGGCCAGTATCGCGATCACCGAAAGCAGCAACAGAGATCCCGGCGTGGCACCGCGCCGTAGGCCGGATAACGATGGCATGTGGCGTACCGCGGGCCTAAGTGAGTCCACTTGTAGCGGATCGAAACATCATGGTGGATACGTTAAGCCGGAATAGTCGGACAGGCAACGAAATCAGGTTGGCAACAGGTTCGCGAAAGGTAAGGATTGTGTAAGGGGGTGACGAGTCGTGGATCTTGACCTACCCCTCAACTTGTGCTCACCGAGCATAGGAGACATATCGGCAGGCGTCTTGTGATGCAACTCACTCCCTAACAGTGACACAAATCCGAGTGTTACAATGCCGCCATTGATACTGTCTCTAGTAGAGGAAAACGGGGTGTCAGACCCCGACGAACTCGAACGCAGAACGTAAATCTTCGGCATCTTGAAGGAGACGATACGATGCGCAGCACAATCTTCAGACGTCTAGCTGGAACGGTCTTGGTCACCGCATTCACGGCAGCGTGCAGCGACCAGGGCCCGGAAGCTACGGGAGACATTGACATAACAATGCAGCAGACGGACGCCATTCTGGCTCAAGTCGTCGGCGATTGGTCGGCCAGTATCGTCGGCGCCGGTGCAGCAATGGTTCAAATCAGCCCGGACACGGTCGAGCACCTCGCCATCAGGATAACCACCATCGAGATGTTGCCTCAAGGCAGAGACGAGGCTGAGAGCGGAGCGTGGGTTACGCTCGAGTTGGGCAGCCCTGTCATAATCGACCTGACGGATCTGCCGACCGAAGCCGAGTCGCCGCTCGTTATAGCGTCCGGCACCGTGGAGGTTGGGGACTACGCCAACATTCGCCTCTTCACGGACAGCGCGGCAATTCGTTTCGCAGGTCCGATTTCGCTCGGTGCGGCAGAGGATTTCAATCCGGGAGTGGCTTACCTCGTCGACATACCGTCGGGTGACCAGACAGGTATAAACACGGACATCACGTTCACTGTCGAGGCAGATGCGGATGGTACCGAGAACGATGTCGGCCTGCTGTTCAACGCGGGTTCTACGTTTCAGAACGTAAGTGCCACAGGTACCGGTGGGGTGATGCTGACGCCGGTTATACACGAACGCGGCGATGGAAGTTAGGACATACACCACCATCTCACTTCACGTGCTCAATTCGCAACGGCGAGTCGATCGGCTCGCCGTTGTGTGTTGCGATACCGACCCAACAGTCTTCCCCCACGTCGTTACAAGATGCTCGAAGACGCGGAATGCCGTCACACCAATTGGGAAACGCGAACCACAAGCCTATCTTGGATGATCGTTTGAGCAAGTCGATAGGTAAAACGACTGCTCGATAATCTCGAAAACCGTTTGCTCGTGCAACAGAAAATCAGATGAACCGCAGACAAATACTGCTGTTGTCGTGTACGGCCTTCTTCGCCATCACCGGCTGTTCGCGTGACCAAGTGGACTCCGAAACGAACACCGTCAGGTTCATCGGCGAACACGATATCTCCGGACTGAACAAACCCCTCGAGGATAACGTCCTAACCGCCGACGTCGTCATCTTTAGCACCGACAACACAGAGGTGACGTGGGAGGAGTTGAAACAAGAATTCACGACGGCAGACGAGATCTTCCGGAGATATGGCGTGCAGCTACATCTCCTCAATGCATACGAGGTTGTCTATCCGGTGAATTGGGCGGGCATGGCGTCCGGAGAGGGCACCAACGTTCCGACGGACGACCTGGAACTGGACTTCTACGAGATGATGGACTACGAGCAGGAGGTGTTGCCGGACAGCCTCGAGGCCATACTCGACGCCTTCCTTGCGCACGAAGAGAACCGCGAACGGACCATCTTTGTCATTCCGCTCAACGACCTGACCGTCGCGTGGTACGAACGGGACGAGAACAACGAGTGGACGAAGGTCACCTCGCCTACGTCCGCGATCTCATTTCCCCCGTACCTGTTCGCCGATCGTATACCGAAACATCTGCGGGGTATCATTTCTTTCCAACGTTCGCAGCCGTCACGGAGAACCATGGCCCATGAACTGGGACACAAGTTGATCAATGTGTCTCATGAAGGCTTGAACGTGTGCCCTCAGGGGTCGGGCGAGGATGTGCCGGGCTTGATGGGATACGGTGAGTCGGTTGAGATCTTTGGAGGTGAGGAGGGACGCTGGCATCGAGAGCGGTTGCTGCGAAGCCCGTTCCTATACAGGATCGTCGACGGGGAGAAGGTGTGGAATAGAGAGTACGAGACCGGTGGCAACTACGCCGACCCGATCTACGAGGGCCTTGTCATGGAGCCGGTCTGCCCGACTAGTCAGTGATTCCGAAATCTCGTTGGAGGAAACTCGAGCATGAGAAGAAGTCTCGCGTTACTAATCGCAGGCGGCCTGGCGGTGGCGTGCGCGCAAGAAGCCACCGAGGAGGCCCATCACGGGCACGGCTCCGGCGGTGATGATCACGACGAGGGAACGATACTCCCGGCGGCGGTTGTTGAGGCCACGGAGTTCGCGCCCGAGTATATCCAACACGCAAGCGGGGTCGAGATAATCCCGGACGTGTATGCGGGGTTGGAATCCCCCAGCAACACCTTCACGCACGAGGGGCATTTTGGGCCGCTGTTGTTCGGCGAGAACATACGGTCGTTCTACATAAGGCTGGAGCCGGGGATGTTCCTGGCCGAGCACCCTCATCCCACCGAAAGCCTCGTCTTCACGGTGAGTGGACGGTGGGTGTTGTG
>CAYTDU010000182.1:0-8984 GCA_964436395.1 uncultured Gemmatimonadaceae bacterium
GGGATTCTTTACTGCCTCGCGCAGCTTGTCCCAGCCAATCTGATCTCGTAGGAACGGAAGAAGATGTACAACTTCAACCTCACCGGTATAGTTGGTCTCTTCCTCCATGAAATCGTTTAATGCGTCGCGTTTTATTTCATCTTCGCGCACGAGCAAGTTGGCCCGTGCGAGAGTGTTGTAGCACATTGAGCAGAGCGTGACGACCGTATCGAAGCCTTGTTCGTGCGCTCTTATCAAGTCCCGTACGGGGGCAAGGAAATGCACGAGGTCGTCGTCGGCGAGGTTATACACTGCCCCGCAGCAGTTCCAGCGATCCAACTCGACCATATCAACGCCCAGTGCCTTCATCGAGGCGATCGCCGAGTCTTCCAGGTTCTTGGCTTTAGCCTTGAGCGTGCACCCGGGATAATATCCAATCTTCATTATTAGCTTCCTCAATCGTCAGCTCAGTAGCTTGAGCCTGCTCGTTTGAGACGACCAGGCTCATTAGCGTGAGCTTGCTCACGCCGTGTGCTTGCGAAACGCACTCACCATCGCCATCTGCGGCATTTCCTCGAGCTTGTCCTTATCCAAGGCCGAGAGATCCACGTAATTCTCGTTTTCGCGCAGGAAGAGCAAACGCAAACCCTCGATGACACGAGGTATGTCGATGCCTCGTGGACAACGGACCTCACATTCGTGGCAGGACGCACAC
This sequence comes from uncultured Gemmatimonadaceae bacterium, assembly GCA_964436395.1. Lineage (GTDB taxonomy): Bacteria > Gemmatimonadota > Gemmatimonadetes > Gemmatimonadales > GWC2-71-9 > JBDGYW01. Next base: position 695 of record CAYTDU010000182.1, read on the forward strand.
ATCCAGGGTTGGTTGGTAGAGAGTAGCGCTTCCTTCTGGCCCCACTGTGTCAGATGCATTATCTGGCGGGTCGTTATTTGCATTTCAGCAGTCATGGGGCAGACAGCGGTGCAGGTGCCGCACTGCATGCAGGTCTTGAAGGGCTCGCCGGTGATGGTCTTCATCTTCTCGATGAATTCTCGATCCACCGCATCGTGCGAGAAAGAAAAGGGCATGCCCACCTCAGTATTCGATATCAAGTCAGGTGACACGAAAAAAAGCGCCAACTTCTCGCGCTTTCGGAAAAAACCTTCCGCGTCAAGACGAAATGAGGATACCAAGTTTATGGGATTTCTTCAACTGCGAATTGTTGCACGATTGGCGTGCTTGTTAGAGGTAATGCGGATGGGGTATGGAGGATTGTCTCGACACTTCTTGCGGTCTTGACATTGCCATTGACGAAGACGACTTTCGCGCATCTCTGGAGACGCAGCCGACCCCAACTAATTGGTAAACCGAGGCCGATGAACGCAAGAGATATCTGGACGCAGTACACGATGGAGATCAGATCGGCCCTCCGGGAACGGTCGATCGTGGTCTACAGCATCCTCCTACCCATCTTCATGTATCCGATTCTTCTCTGGGTCGTGTTCAGCGCGATGACTTTTGTCCAGGGCTTGAATGAAGGCTTTGTATCGCGGATCGCAGTAGTCGCCGAATTACCTGAGGGTCACGCTGCGCTGATCGATTCCTTGGAAGCAAGGGAGAACGTAGAACTAACTCGGGAAGCCGACACAGACAGTGCTGTGGACCGAATTCAGGCTGGAGAACTCGACGCACTGATCTCGTTTTTGGATGCTGAAGAGGATGGGTCGGCATTACCTGGGAACTTCCGCGTCGAGGTGCGCTACGATCGATCCGAGGGTCGCAGCCGGACCGCATCTGAGAGAGTCGGGCAGACCGTAGACGAATACCGATCGGATTGGCTGGAGCGGGAGGCGGAAGCAATGGGTGTCGGCGAAGCCGAACGCGTGCTCTTTGTCCTGACGAGTGAAAACGTGTCTACCTCGGAAGATCTTGGAGCGCTGTTCATGGGGATCATCACCCCCCTCTTCCTAACGATAATGGTGGCGATGGGGGCGTTCTATCCGTCCGTAGATACTACAGCGGGTGAACGTGAGCGGTCGACATGGGAGACGACAATCACAACGTCGGCTTCTCGAGCCAGCATGGTGACCGCGAAATACCTGTACGTCGCAACGATGGGGGTAACCGCTGGAGTACTGAACGTGCTCGCGATGTTCGTGTCTATCGGCGCGGTGCTGGCGCCTATTCTGAGCGGCAGTGACGAGATCAGTGTCCGCATTCCGTTTCTTGCCGTACCTGTCATGATGGTGGGCGCGGTAGGCCTCGCACTAATGCTCTCAGCGGCGATGATGATCCTGGCCTCATTTGCCCGGACCTTCAAGGACGGCCAGGCCATGGTACAACCAGTTTATTTCGTGGCTATCCTGGTGCCGTTGCTGCTCGGCCAGCAGACGGATCGCACACTCACCGCTGGCATTGCGGCAGTCCCTGTCGCGAATGTCGCCATGATGGTTCGGGACGCGATCAACGGAATCTTCCTGTGGCCGTTTATCGTCGAAGCGCTGGCAGTGAATCTCATAATGGTTGTGCTTTGCCTTGCATTGGCGCGCTTCATAATGCGATTCGAAGACTTCCTCATTGGAAGCTTTGATGGGAGTTTCTGGCGCTTCGCCAAGGATCGTATGCGGCCGCGCAGTATAGGAAAGGAACCCGCGTGAATACAAGTGACACTACTGTCTCGGTTGCGGATCTCAAGAAGACCTTCTTCGATGAATCACGGGGAGAGGTGAAGGCGGTAGACGGTATCACCTTCTCATGCGTCCCCGGCGAAGTGTTCGGGTTGCTGGGCGCGAACGGTGCCGGTAAGACCACGACACTGCGGATGCTCTCGACGGTTCTCAAGCCGACCGAAGGCTCGGCGTCGGTCATGGGACATGACGTCTTGAACGAACCGGAGGCAACGCGCGAAAACCTGGGCTTCTATTCGGCGTCGACGTCTCTCTACCCACGCCTCACTGGGCGTGAAACACTGGAGTTCTTTGCTCGCATAAACCACTACCCGCCGGAAAAGGTCGCGAAGCGAGTTGGAAAAATGGTGGCTCGGTTTGGGATCGAAGAATACATGAATGCTCGGGTAGAGAAGCTCTCCAGCGGCATGAAACAGAAGGTGTCGATCGCACGGACCGTCGTACATGATCCACCAGTATTGATTTTCGATGAACCAACGGTGGGTTTGGATGTGCTCAACGCCATCGAGATGGTGAAGGTCATCAGACAGCTTCGAGATGAAGGCAAGACCATCATCTTTTCCAGTCATATCATGAGTGAGGTGGAAAAGCTCTGTGATCGCATTGCGATTCTGCACCGAGGGAGGATTCTGGCGTTGGGCACCCTGGAATCCCTTAGGCAGGCCACCAGCCTTCACTATCTCGAAGACATCTTCGTTCACTACGTGACTGAGGCCGAGGGAGTGGAGGGCGCCGGCATCGGAGCAACCGGCGAGTTCGAGGCCTCTAAGTGAGCGGCGCGACCAAGCAGAGTGCACTCGGTACGCTCTTTCGTTATGAGATCAAGATGTTGCTCCGGGACACCCGGACAATCCTCATCGCGATAGTGGCACCCCTAGTCATATTCCCGGCCTACATCTTGATCCTCGGCTACGTGGAGTCGCGGGAACAAGAGGCGTTGGAAGAGACGACTTACACTTACGCGGTCTTAGGGACCGAGTCTGAATGGGCCGCGGAGTTGGTCCTCGCTGCAGTAGCAAGAGAATCCTCAGACCCGGACACGTCGAGCGCACCTGTAACATTCGAACGACGTTCACCAGAGGAACCCCTCGCGGATCTCGAGGCTGGTGAGCTGCATGTGGTAGTGGAGGGGTTGTCAGCAGTCGAGTGGGATTCGGTGAGAGCTGAGACTGAGTCGGAGCAGTCGGATAGCACAGAAGACCGTGCAGATGCGTCCCAACAACCATCGGTTCCTGCGGTACGCATCCATTTTCGTGCCGAGAGCGACTTCTCTCGTGAAGCCCGGAACAGGTTGACAGAACGTCTCCGTGAGATTCGCGCATCAAAACGAGACTCAGTGTACCAGGCTGCTGGATTCCCGATTGCTATGGAGCGAGTCGCGCAGGTTGAGGAAGTGAGCGTTGCGACTGCTGCCAAAGAAGCTGGCGCGCTCCTCGGCATAGCGCTGACTCCTGTCCTCGTTTTGCTGATGTTGAGCGGTGGGTCCATTGTGGCGGTCGATGCAATCAGTGGTGAGAAGGAGCGTGGCACGCTGGAAACTCTGCTCACTACTGCCGCAAGCCGTACAGAGATCGTAAGGGCAAAGATGCTCGCGGTAGTGGCGGTTGGCCTGACCGTGGCGGTAATCAATGTCGCCAACCTGCTCCTCTACCTCGTTGTTGGTCTGCTCGACCTACCGGCGAACTTTGCTGTCGAGGTTGGAATTTGGGAACTCTTCTTGCTGCTGGTGCTGTTCGTGCCGGTGACATTGCTGGTTTCGTCCGCACTACTACTTCTCTCCGGGGCGAGCAAGAGCTATAAGGAGTACCAAGTTTACTTCTTCCCGGTATTCCTAGTATTCCTCATACCAACGTTCGCGGCATCTCTGCCGGGCATAGAGCTCCGTTCGATCATCTCGTTTGTACCACTCGCCGGGGTGGCGGTGGCAACTCGTGAGATCATGATAGGTGTCACAGACCTGCTGTTCATATTTATCGCCTTCCTGACCACAGGTGGGCTTGCGGCATGGCTCACGCATCTGACGCAGCAGACTCTTTCAAACGAAAAACTCATCTCAGGTTCCGATCTCGATGAGGCAGATCTGACAGGAGGTGCCGCGCTTTTCCCACGGCATGTGATCAGGTTGTTCCTGGGCATGTGGGTAGTCTTTTTCGTGGTGAGCCTCTGGTTTGGTGAAGATTTGGGTATTCGCGGTCAGGTGGCCGTAAACGTAGTCGTGATATTCTTTGGTGGTTGCCTGCTCATCGTTCGTCGATACGGGTTGAATGCGGTTGATGCGTTTGGGCTGAGAATCCCCCATCCAACCGCGTGGCTGGCCGTGATAATCGGTGCACCTTCCGCCCTCATCCTTGCCGTTGGACTGGGCGAGCTGATGAACAGATATGTATTGCCTGTTCCGGAACGGATGTTGGAGTCTTTCGGACAGTCCCTTGCACCGCCCGATATGACCCTATGGCAACTCGTGTTCTTCCTGACAATTCTGCCGGGAATTTTCGAGGAACTCACATTCCGCGGTGTTCTACTGTACGGACTCAAGGAACGCATTCGAAGGCGTTGGCTGCTCGCGTTGGTGGTTGGGCTAATCTTCGGTCTCTTCCACGTGTCACTGTTCCGAATCGTACCTACCGCCCTACTCGGTTTTGTGTTGACGGTCGTGGTGCTCTTTTCCGGATCGATCTACCCTGCGATGTTGTGGCATGCGCTGAATAACGCCATCGGGATAATACCGTTCCGCCTGAAGATATTGCCGGCGGACTTCGAACCAAGTGCGTGGTGGACATTGCCAGCCGCAATTGGCCTCGCGGTGTCGCTCTGGATACTATGGAGAGGCGGCACCGATGGCAGCAAACGCGCGACATCCCATAGCGGAAGAGGGGCCTGAGGTGAGGAATCCGACCGCATTTCTCCGTCCTCTACCTCTTCTCCTTCTTCTCATGCTAATAGCCTGCGGTCGACCTGCGGCGGGCTCTTTGGACGATGCCTTTGAATCGTTGGTCCAAACCGAACGTGCTTTCGCACAAACCTCAGTAACCTCAGGCACTCGAGCGGCGTTTCTCGAGTACTTTGCAGAGGACGGCATCGTTTTTGACGCTGGTCCCGTCAACGCTCATGCGGTGTGGGAGCGGCGCCCGGCAGAAGGACCCGTCCTGTCCTGGGGACCGGAGATAGCCGATGTCTCGGCGGCGGGAGATTTAGGGTACACGTCCGGACCGTATGAGGTACGACAGACGCATGAGTCTGAACCGGTGGCATGGGGCCATTTCGTGTCGGTGTGGAGAAGGAACGCTGATGGAACGTGGAATGTGGTGGCTGATGGTGGGATAGCTCATGGGCCAACCGCGCTCAGCCCAGACAGCTCGGTGTTGCGCGTGGGCGTACCGACAGATGGTGTACTACTCAACACCGAAGATTGGGAGATGGTGCGCGCGGGCTTGGGAACTTTCGACTCCGAGTACTCTCTGTCGGTTTCGGAAATGGGATTCCATGAATCGCTTGATCAGTTCGTGGATCCAGGTGCTCGATTTTACAGAAACGGGCAGCTACCCCTCGTAGGGTTAGACACAATCCGTCAGACATCCGCGCAGGCGATTGGGGAGCGGTGGGATGGATCGGTCACGCGAGATGTGCTTGTCTCTCAATCCGGTGACATGGGCGTCACCTACGGAGTGGCGCAATTTGCATCCGATACGGCTACGACGAGTACGCCGTCCAATGCGAGCTACTATCGGATTTGGAGAAGAGTCTCGGGGACTGGTTGGCGCGTGGTGGTCGACGTCCTGATCCCAATGGTGAATCCCCCTTCGAACAACGATCCGGCATGATTCGATAGATCTTTGCCGCAGTATTCTCAATCCGTTTCGAATAGTCTCCGAGGACTGTGAATGAATACGACCAAGACGTCAATGATTGTGGTTGCATCGCTTCTTCTGTGCTGTCACGCGGAGTCGCAGGAGTTGGAGAGGATCATAGATGGTGTATACGTAATGGTCCTTCCCGGCGAACCGGGCACGACGACGCAGAACTTGGGTGTGGTAGAGTTCGACGATTTCCTCCTCGTGGTCGATGCTTGCGAAAGAGACTCCTGGTATGTCCTCTCTGAGATCATCAGGGGAATTACCACGAAGCCCGTGCGGTACCTCGCGCACACCCACGGGATGGCGGGCAATAACTGCGATGGTGCTCCAGATAGCGTGATGCACCTTGTGCCGAGTGCTACCGGCCGGACCGAGTTTCGCGGTGGGAACCCAGCGATCGCCACGGATGTGGTTTTGGGTGCGGAACCGCTTCGCACCTTCCTGCGCAGAGTTAGAGTTGATGGAGGGGAAGATGCTTGGACAGTCTACGTGCGTGATCGACAGGTGCTCTTCGCCGGCGATCTGGTAGGGCGGGGACGGGGAGCGAGTCCGCTGCCGATCGACAGCTGGATGGCGGAGCTGCACAGATTGGTTCGGTTGACACCGGATGTGGTTGTCCCTGGCAATGGTCCTATCGGTGACGTTGCAATGCTCCGAGAAACACTCAGCGCGTTGGGCCAAGCGCGGACCGCCATCACCGACATGGTCGATAGCGGAAGATCGCGTGAGAATGTGATCGAGAGGGTGGTGGCAATCGGAGGTGGGCTTCTTGACGAAACCCTTGCTAGCCATCTGTATGACGAATATGTCGGCATTCTCCCGGCAACTGGTTTCATTGAACGGCTCGGTTTTCGCGAAGGTGGTTCGCCTACCGCACAGAGCCCAGAATGGACCGAGCCGCGGTCAGTCGTTGTCGCTGACCTCTGGCCGGGTCGGACTGCACAGATTGGCCTAGCCGCTCCCAACTTGGAAGTCTTTGTGGCAGACGATCCGGAACACGCCGCAGATCTAGTGGAGTCCGAAGACGCGGATGCAATCCTTGGTTGGTTGACACCCGAGATTCTCGAGAGGGGAGAGTCACTTCGATGGGTGTCGCTCTTTTCCGCCGGTGTTGAGAGCTACCTGGGATTACCCGGTTTCGCCGAGAGTGACATCGTGCTCACCAATGGGCAGCGTATCTATGCAAATGGTGGCGCGGAACACGTGCTCGGAATGGTGCTCGCGCTCAGTAGGAGGCTCAACACCGCAGTCCGGCTGCAGAGTCAGCGGCGCTGGGACAACGCGCCACTCACCGGCCCAACTCCGATCACCGGAGGCGGCAGTGAACTGGGCGAGCTGAGAGGTAAGACGATTCTCATTGCCGGCTTGGGGGGGATAGGGACGGAGGTGGCGCGTCTGGCTCATGGCATCGGCATGCGCGTAATTGCGACCCGGGCAAGTCGGCGAGAAGGTCCCCCGTTCGTCGAATACGTCGGGCTCGCGAATGAGCTGACGTCTCTGGTGTCTGAAGCGGATGTGATCGTCAATTGCCTGCCGTTGACGGCAGAAACGGGGAATGTGTTCGACGAGCATCTCTTCAGATATACGAAATCCACCGGGTACTTGATAAACATCGGGCGCGGCAAGACGGTCGATACCGATGCACTCGTGCGAGCTCTGCACGAAGGGCGTATCGCCGGTGCCGGGCTTGACGTTACTGAACCCGAGCCACTTCCTGGAACCCATGAGCTATGGGGTATGTCGAACGTCATCATCACTCCGCACGTCGGTGGCGACTCAGAACGTCACATGGAGCGCATCTGGTTGTTGTTCCGCGAGAACCTACGGCGGTTTGCTGCGGGGGAACCATTGCTGTCGGTGGTTGATAAGAGGAGGGGGTACTGATTCATCTCGATGTAAACGGATTCGCGATTTGTCTGTACTGTCTTCTGGGACAGAGGTGCGGAGGTGCAGAGGTGAATGCCTGCAGCCTCTGCATCCCTGCACAGTGGCTGCTGGGAGGGGTGAGGCTGCACCGTTGAGCTCGGATGATTGCCGCGGACCAACGCGGATGTACGCAGATTTTTTATGGGTTGGGTGGGGTGAACCAAATCACTTGCAGTTGTCCGCGTTTTTCGGCGTTCATCAACGGCCAACATGGGCCGTTTGAAACACAGGTTTGTGAGGATTCTGAAGCCGAGTGATTCCCGTTAGCGCTATCACTGATCAAGAACTCATCCGCCGCGCACTCACCGGTGATCAACTCGCCTATCGGCAGCTGGTGGACAGGTACGTGCGGCCTGCCATGGCGATCGCCTGGGAGTTCACTGAGACGCTAGAAGATGCAGAAGACCTCGTGCAAGAAGCTTTCAGGCGGGTAGTAGCATCGTTGGAGACTTACGACACTAGCCGTCCATTCAGGCCGTGGTTTTTCACAATTCTCCGGAACCTGTGCCGCAATGCAGCAGGGTCGCGGGCACGGCATCTGAGCACCGCTTTGGACGAAGCTCTGCCTGACGAACAACCCACCCCTCAGGACGTAGTTGAGAAGATTGAGTTACAGGCCCGGCTCGACATGGAACTGGAATCACTCTCGGAAAAACAACGTGCCTGCTTCCGCCTTTGTGTGCTGGAGGGTTTGAG
>CAYTDU010000183.1:0-8962 GCA_964436395.1 uncultured Gemmatimonadaceae bacterium
GTTTTGGCCGGCCTCGCGCTGCTGGTTGCAGGGGGGAATCTCCTGGTACCCGCCGCGGTGGGGGTGGCGGAGGCGGCGGGACTCAGCCACCTTACTATCGGACTTACGGTAATCGCCTTCGGGACCACGGTGCCCGAACTCGCGACGAGCGCAGTTGCAGCACTTCAAGGTGAACGCGACATCGCACTCGCGAACGTGATCGGATCGAACCTGTTCAACTTGCTCGGCGTGCTCGGCGCTACCGCCCTGGTATTCCCCGTCCCACTGAATCCTGCCGCCAGGCTGGACAATTGGGTTATGCTCGGTTTCTGCGCGGCTCTGTACCCGCTAATGCTATTGGGGCGCCGGGTTTCTAGAGCGGACGGCGTACTGCTCCTCGGAGGGCTCTGCATCTACATGACCTATCTGATTTTAACCCGCGGCGTCTAGCTCGACGATGCGCGCCACGGGCGCGACACCGTCGGCAAGCTCGACAAGTGCCACAGTCGGGCGACAGCTACATCGCACCGCCCCAGCCGCACCTGGGTTGAGAACCGTAACTCCCCCGTCATGCTGTTCGATCAACGGTTTATGGGTATGTCCGAAAAGAATTATGTCGGCATCCGGGAATTCATTGCGCAATACGGTCGGTGTAGGCATTCCGAACTGATCGCCGTGTAAGACAACGGTCACCCTTCCGTCGCAATCGAGCCTAACCACACGCGGGCACCTGTTCCGGATATCAAACCGGTCGGTATTCCCGTAGGCGGCAGAGACCGGAGCGATCAGGGCCAGCGCATCTAGAATTTCAAGCGTACCAACGTCGCCACAGTGCAATATTCGATCTACACCCCGGAACACGTCTTTCACTCCCGGCCTCAACATCCCATGCGTATCTGATATTACACCAATCTTCATGATCTACCCACCATCGGCCTGTGCGACGTCCGGTTCAAAGCGTAGTGCAGCGACCGCCCGCTGAGTCCTCACTAATCGCAATCTGGCACAGAACTGCTAACCATCATAGCTTATGACTCCATTTCTGCCTAGGAGTCAACGACAAAATGACGCCTTTCTCGGACCTTTCGGCTGCCACCGATCAAGAGGTGGTGGAACTCGCCCGGAAGGCTGAGAACGCGGCATATCGCGAGCTTCTGCGGCGGTACCAACGTCCGGTGTTCTCGTTGATATACAGGATGGTGCGAGATCGAGAACTCGCCGAGGATCTCTCGCAAGAGACCTTCGTGAAAGTCCTCAATGCGCTCGATCGCTACCGTCCCGAGTACAAGTTCTCGTCGTGGGTATTCAAGATCGCAAACAACGCCGCAATCGATCATTTGCGCAGAAAAGAACTCGACACCCTATCTCTAGAAGGCGGCCCTGACGCCACCACTCCTGAACGTGTCGAAGCGACGGCGCTGCAACTTGGTGACAGCACCGAATCCCCTCTCGACGAACTCGAAGCAAGGGAACTGGGCTACACCATTGAGCGCGCAATCAGCAAGCTCAGGCCCGAATACAGGTCGTGCATCGTGCTACGACACGTCGAAGGACGGCCTTACGATGAGATAGCCGTGATGTTGGACCTGCCGCTCGGCACCGTGAAGACCTACATCCACCGAGCACGCGCTGAGTTGAGACAGAGCCTGGACGGCGTGCTGGATTGAGTTTTCCAACAAACCGTCCAAAACCCGGTTGCGACTAATCTGACTGATTCACCACCTGCTCAGCCACTTCTGCCAAAGCCTTGCTTGCGGGAGATTCAGGCTCTGCGACCACTACCGGCTGCCCCTTGTCCGCCAAACCGGCCATTCCAGCCTGGAGTGGGATCCGACCAAGCAGCGGCACCGAGAGCTCCTCAGCCAATCTCGCACCGCCCCCTGAGGTGAACACGTCGATGAGCTCACCACAGTGCGGACATGCGAACGAACTCATGTTCTCTACGATTCCTAGTACCGGCACTTCTACCTGCTCGAACATCTTGGCGCCGCGTAGCGCATCTCCTGACGCCATTTCCTGTGGTGTGGTGACGATAATCGCACCGCCCACTTTAACCGATTGCACCAGTGTGAGTTGAGCATCTCCTGTTCCGGGTGGCATGTCGACGATGAAGTAGTCGAGCGTTCCCCATTCGACATCCGACAGGAACTGCCCAATCACCTTGACGACAATCGGCCCGCGCCATATCGCAGGCGTATCTCGGTCCATCAGTAATCCCAGCGATATGAACTTCACGCCGAAACTCTCAATCGGCTCGACCTTCCCTCCCGCTACCTGCGGCTGTTCGTGCGAACCAAGGAACAACGGAAGATTGGGCCCGTACACATCGGCGTCCATGACGCCTACTCTCTTGCCCATCTGAGCCAACGCTGCAGCGAGGTTCACTGCCACCGTCGACTTACCGACGCCGCCTTTCCCACTCGACACCGCGATAACTGTCCCGAGATGCGAGAAATCGGGCTGCTGCTGTTCAGAGGCTTCCGCCGCCTCCGCCTGGCCTGCCTCCGAAACGATCGACATATCGACATTGGTTACACCCTTGACCCCCGATATGGCTAGACGAGCTTCTCGTGCTATGTTCGGAGGATCATCCTGAGTCATCACGAACGTGAGTGACACTTTTCCATCCGGAAAAACTTGCAGGTCTCTAACCATTCCCGCTGAAATAACGTCTTTGTCGTTTCGTGGGTTGCGCACATTGGTCAGCGCGCCCGCCACGAGCGTAGGCAATTTGTCTGACATAGAATCCGTTCCTGATAAGGACTACGAAGTAGCGCTTTCTCTTGCGGTCAGCAGATTGCGCATCGCAGTCAGTGTGAGTTTCTGTACGTCCGCGAGTTTGCCATCGAAGGAAGCTCCTGCGGCGTTCTTGTGTCCCCCACCCCCGAACTCCTCAGCGAGTTTTCCGACATCGATGTCGCCTACGGAACGGAAAGACACCTTTATCCGTCCATTCGCCAGAGACCTGAACATCAACGCCGCTTTGACTCCCTCAACCGATCTGGGATAGTCAACTATCCCTTCGAGGTCGTCGGGTCGGAGATCGAATTTGTCGAGCGCGCCATCCGGCACCGTGACCCAAGCCAGACCACACTCCCGTTCAACAACCAGGGTTTCAATTACATCACCTATCAGTCTAACCCTTCCCTCCGACTCGCTGTAGTACACCTGCCGACTCACCTCTTCTGGATCCAAACCGTGAGCGAGCAGATGGGCAGCCACTTGCATGGCACGCGGAGTGGTGTTGCCGAACCGAAACCCTCCTGTATCGGTCATCATGGCCACGTAGAGAGCCTTGGCAGCCGGCAAACTGAGATTCCAATCTGCGGACTGGGCCAGATCGTACACCAACTCTCCAGCGGCGCACGCCGACGGGTCGACGAGCCACGGTCCATCAGGCAACGTGCCTACACTCGCATGGTGATCGATGCACGCAACCGGAGCGGGTGTTTTTTCAACAACCCGACCGAGATGCCCCAACCGTCCAAGATCCGATACATCAAGCACAATGATCGCGTCTGCGCGCTCCAGGTGCTTGACCGCCTCCGCGCTCTTGTCGGCTCGTTCCGCTCCGTCCAACAAGAAAGAGTATCGTTTGGGAAATGGTGTCGGATTGGTGATAGCGGCCCGCACACCCATGTCCACCAGCAGGTGCCATAAGGCAACTGTGCAGCCACAGCCGTCGCCGTCGGCATTCACATGAGTGGTAAGCGCCACACGCATGCTGGGGCGAATTATGCCGGCGACAGCCAGGGCTGCACGGCGTCTGGCCGCGGGTACTCGGACACCGCGGCCAGGTGAGCCATTCGTCTTGTGGGCAGGCATCTACCAAACCTAAGGACCCGGCCGAAAACGGTGAAGCCGGGAGTTTGTGCTACTCGTACTTTTCCGGGTCTGCAAAATACTCCTTCGAGAGCTTCGCGACCGTACCTCCGAGGAATGCTAGGCCTATCAAGTTTGGAAACGCCATGAAGCCGTTGAACGTGGTCCCCAACGCAAAGACGAGGTCAACTTGCTGCACAGAGCCCCACATGATGAGAAATACGAAGATGATCTTGTACGGTTTGATGATCCCCGATCCGAACACAAACTCGATGCATTTCTCTCCGTAGTAGCACCAGGCAATGAGCGTGGAGAAGCCGAACAAGAGGCTCGCAAAAGCAACGATGATAGACGCAAACGGGATAGTCGTACTCATTGCCGCAGCAGTGAGGTCACCGCTGGCGTCCTGGTATATCCCCTGTGTCCACAAACCAGATTGGATGATTACGAATGCCGTCAGCGAACAAACTAGTATTGTGTCAACGAACACTTCGAACACGCCCACCGTACCCTGCTGGCACGGGTGTTTTACGTCGGCAATGCCGTGAGCGATAGGAGCTGAGCCGAGACCGGCTTCGTTCGAGAGAATACCGCGGCTGATACCGTTGGCGAGGGCCGCTCTGAAGCTCGCTCCGACAAATCCGCCAACTGCGGCGTGCGGCGTAAATGCATGTTGGAAGATGGCTGCAAACACACCTGGTACGTCAGCTATGTTCCACAGCAGATACCCGATCGACGCGCCGAGGTACACTACGATCATGGTCGGTACAAGTGCCTCTGCGGTCTTTGCGATCCTCTTGATGCCTCCCAGCAACACCAAGCCTACCGCGACCGTGATGATGGCTCCCGGGATCCATTGCGAAATCTCTATGCCCGAAGTTGCCCGCACCGCTTCGACCGCTGTCCGTGCAATGGGGTTGGCCTGCATCATGTTGCCGGTGCCAAATAGCGCTGTGGCGGTGCCAAAGATGGCGAACAGAATCGCAAGCACCTTGGCGAACTTCTTGTACGGAACACCTTCCTGGATGTAGTACATCGGGCCGCTGGCATATTCCCCGGTCTCACGCTTCACTCGAAAATGGACACCTAGCACGGCCTCAGCGTACTTCGTCGCCATACCGGCGGTTGCACAAACCCACATCCAAAAGATCGCTCCGGGGCCACCAAGGAGGATCGCGGTTGCCACCCCACCAATATTCCCGTTACCGACAGTGGCAGCGAGCGCGGTGGACAGAGCCTGGAACGGAGTGATGGTCCCTGCTTCAGTGTCCTTTCGGCTGAAGACTCCACCTAGGGCCCGTTTGACGGCTAGAGGAAACTTTGCGAACTGCACAAACCCGCTTCGTACCGTCAGCCAGGCGCCCACAACCAACAGAACCATCGGCACCATGTACCACTGGTACAAAAAATCGTTGACGGCTAAGACGTATTCGGAGAGAGTTTCAACAAACATTCACAACTCCTTAGAGGCCGTCCGGGCCCTCCAGGGGTACCGAACGAGGTTTCTCCATAGTTTAACTTGGTCGCAGAACACTAGGTGTCGGCGGGGATGTGTCAAGCTTTGGGGCGGCCGCGTACCCTCAACCACCCGCTACAGACTATAGTTTGGTGACTCCCGCGTTATTACCACGTCATGCGGATGAGACTCTCTATGACCGGCGGCAGTCACTCGTACAAACTCAGTGTCATGACTCAATTCTTCAAGGGACGAAACTCCGCAGTATCCCATACCGCTCCTGAGCCCCCCCGCGATCTGGAACAGGACATCTTCAACAGGCCCTCTGTACGGCACCCGCCCCTCGATTCCCTCGGGAACGAGTTTTCGAAGCGGTGCATCGCCATCCTGGAAATACCGGTCAGCTGACCCTTCCTGCATCGCTCCGAGTGACCCCATACCGCGGACAGTCTTGAAGCGACGCCCTTCGAGGAGGAAACTCTCCCCCGGGCTCTCTTCGGTACCTGCCAACATCGAGCCGAGCATCACGGTAGATGCTCCAGCAGCGAGTGCTTTGACTACATCGCCGGAGTACTTCACGCCTCCATCAGCAATGATCGGAATATCTCCTGCGCCCTGGACAGCATCGATAATAGCGGTGATCTGCGGCACACCGACACCAGTTACTACCCGCGTTGTGCAAATGGACCCGGGGCCAATTCCTACTTTCACTGCGTTCATTCCGCGCTCGACCAACGCTTTGGCCGCTGCAGTGGTGGCGATGTTCCCCGCAATGATCTGCGCGTCCGGAAATGCCTCTCTGAGACGAGCCGCGGTTTCCAACACTCCGTGTGAATGCCCGTGCGCAGAATCGATCACGACCGCGTCAGCGCGGGCATCGAACAGCGCGGTGGCCCGCGCCATCGAGTCATCTCCGACACCCACCGCGCCGGCCACTCGAAGTCGCCCGTGACTGTCCTTGTTTGCATCAGGGAACTGACGACGCTTGAAGATGTCCTTGATCGTGATGAGGCCTCTGAGGATACCTTCCCCATCAACCACCGGAAGCTTCTCGATACGATGCTGTCCGAGCAGACGCTCCGCCTCTTCTAGAGTTGTTCCCTCCGGCGCTGTGACGAGTGCGTCTTTGGTCATCACCTCACTGATTGATCGTTCCAAATCCTGCTGAAATTGCAGATCGCGGTTGGTGATGATTCCGACTAGGCGCCCATCTTCATCGACGATCGGTACGCCCGATATCTTGAACCGGGCCATCAGCACAGATGCTTCTCTCAACAGCTTGTCAGGGCCGAGCGTGATCGGATCCAGGATCATCCCGCTTTCGGATCGTTTCACTCTGTCGATAGCATCTGCCTGGCGATCAATCGTCATGTTCTTGTGGATCACTCCAATTCCGCCCGCGCGCGCCATCGCGATCGCCATTTCGGTTTCGGTCACCGTATCCATCGCGGCAGAAAGGAGCGGTAGATTCAGACTGATGCTCGCCGTGAGCCTCCCCTTCAAGCTCACATTGCTCGGATGCACCTTGGAATGTCGAGGTACTAGCAGCACATCGTCAAACGTCAAACCATAGTCAGCGCGTACCTTACTCATTGACAGTCAACCCATAGAAGACGAATGCCCGCCTGGCTGAATGGGCCTAGCGGGCAGAGTTTTCTCTTGCTGTGTATTTCCATAGCCAAAGTTAGCGGCCAATTCGTACCACGGTCAAGCAGACTGTTTGTCGCCCTCACCCTCTTGTTGCCGAGTTTCCGACTCGGGATCACTCGATTCTTCTGAATCCCCACCCTGTTCGCTTGAAGGACTACTCTCATCGGTATTCCCCTCGCCGCCCTTCTTGGGATCCTCGGCCACAACATCCTGCAACTCATCCAACACTGCTTGTCCCGCAGCCGCGAAGCTCCTCGCTACGGTGCCCGCTACGTCAATGATACCTCCGGTTCCCTTGACGGCGGCTTCGCCGATCTTGCTGCTACGGAGCGTCCCTTCGACGTTCTCTGCCAACCGCTCGAAAGTCGATCGCTCACGCGTGCTGCGGTTGAACTTCGACTCCAGGAATTCGATGTGGTCCAGAAGCTGCCGACCATTTTCGTCCGTCATCTTGTCGAGCTTCTGCATAATTGTGGCTTTTAGGTTTTCGTTCATGAGTACTGCCTCTCACCCTAGCGGATCGCCATATCTATCAGGTCGACGACCGGGTTGCCAAGGTACCTGGACCGTGCAGCTCGGACTCTTCCGACTATCACCAGTTGCGTCAACGGCGCCAGCCGCTCAGCATCCGGCAGCTTGTTTTGTGGAATCACCACGTACACGAAACTGGCTTCAGGCAGGGGCCCCCGCGCAAGCATGTACGGCTGGCCGGCCGGGATCTCACTGCGTAGCTCATCTGCTTCCTGAATGGCGAGGAATTGAATGGTCCATTGTAGCAGACGCCCCTCAAACTCGGAGGGGCTCGCCCGCACCTCGGCTCCCGTGACACCTTCCATCACGCCCTCCGCCGCCTGTCTCAGATCCGTTTCTCTGATCCATCCCTCAGTTTGCACTCTCACCCAGTCACCTGAGCGAGCCAAAACACGCACCGGTGTTTCCGGCACCAATACCGCTCTCTCCTCGCCGTCGGGTGTGGTGAGAAGTGTCGATTGCTGCGCTGTTACCGCCCTATCGAGGCTCACGCTCGTATCGACGACCACCGGCGGCGCTGAGGTCTCGGTCGATGGCGCATTCGACTGTTCCAATGACCTCGACCACATCCACCCAACCCTGCGCACATGCACCCAATTGCCCTGCCTGTCTAACTCATCCAAGAACGTGCCTTGGGACAAGCGGGCGATGATCGAGCCATTGGGCTCTATTCGGAGATTTTCGCCTGCCGAAGGGCTCACCCGGAGATCGTGGCCGTCCTGAAGCTGCCTCTGCAGCGAACCAGACCAAACCCACCCATCCAGAGTCACCTCAATCCAGTCGCCGTCTGTCCTACCTCCCTGTAGCTCAGTGCCTTCAGTCACTCTGGCCAGCACCACGTCTGACGAGGACGCAGTTCGCCTGAAGTTCTCGGCGACCCTAGTGCGGTACCGCGCTTGGGCCTCCAGAACACTTACACCAGCCAACGCTTCTATCATCAACATAACGATGCAGGCTGGTAGCAGCGGGTAGAGCCGGCTAGATTGCCTCATTCTTCTTGTATTCTGAAGATTGTAGGAGGCAACACACTGGATGTCAAACGTCCGCTGTATCACCGTGCAACATGTTGGGTTCGCAGTACTCCTGGTTTTCGCACTTCTCGGTGCCTGCCAGGGCGCGCATGGGCAGGTGGGCCATCGTCCCGAGTCATCACCCTACACAGACTTGCATTCCAAAAAGGTTTTGTCGCTAACCGGGGGAATTCTGTCGGGGTCTTCCGGTAAGGCAGGTGTTGGACCGGGAGACGGGCGGTACACGGGCGCTCGCTTCGACCTTCATCTCGGTGGCCCCGCCAGTATCAACTTCGGCGCTGGAGTGGCGAATCTGGAGAGAGTGGTCATTGACCCTACATTCGGACCCGACAATCGAACGGTGGACACGACTTCGCAGGCCGTGCTGCTGTTTGATGGCGGATTCGATCTGCTCCTAACCGGTGAGAAGAAGTGGCATGGCCTCATTCCGTACTTTGGTGCCGGCATGGGAATCGCGTTGGGTACTTCGGTGGATGCCGACTCGGTGAGCGGG
>CAYTDU010000184.1:0-7275 GCA_964436395.1 uncultured Gemmatimonadaceae bacterium
AAAAACGGACCGAGGACTACGTGTCGGGTCGCTTCGGTTAGATAGGTGGTGAGATAAGATGCAAAGACACCTTGAACGAGACCTTGATCAGGTTAAGAAACAATTGCTCGAAGTCGGTGCAATGGTTGAGGAGGTGGTGAACACTGCGATCACCGCTCTTACCGAGCGGAAGTCGGATCTAGCCGACGAGGTGATTGACAACGACGATGAAATCGACATCCGGGAGCTGGCCATTGAAGAGGAGTGCTTGAAGATCCTCGCCCTTCACCAGCCGGTCGCGAGCGACCTGCGGTTTGTGGTTGGCGTCATGAAAGTCAACAACGACCTGGAACGAATGGGTGACCAGGCAGTCAATATCGCCGAACATGCGCAGTATATTGCCGAACACCCGCCATTGGGTGTTCCACTCGACTATCATAGGATGGCCGATGTGGTTCGCAAGATGGTCCGGTCGAGCCTGGATGCGCAGGTCAACCAGAATACCGAACTGGCCCGGCAAGTGTGTCTGATGGATGACGAAGTCGATGAACTGCACAGCGGGATGTTCGAGATTCTCGAGGCTCGCATGAAACAGGACCCGGATGAAGTAGAACGTGCCGTGCACTACCTATCCGCATCGGGAAATCTCGAACGAATCGCAGATCTCGCCACCAACATTGCCGAAGATGTGGTGTTCATGGTAGAAGGAGAGGTCATCCGCCATCGGAGTACCGACCAACTGCTTTGAATCCTGGCTTGTCTACGCGAGCCGACCTCCTCACCACTCTGACGTAGTCAACTAGCCACACGGTTCCTTTCCGATTAGCATCGTACAGTGGTCCATGTGCGGTGGTCATTGACACAGCGTGACGCCTGCGGAATTGAAAACCGAAAATCTCATGGAGTGGTCTTTATGATCGATTGGGGGATGGACCGCCGTTCCTTCCTGGGTGCGGCATCGGCAAGTGCGCTCACGCTGCTGTTGCCAAGGCGCGTGGCTCGCGGTGAGAGCACGATTGCTACCGGCAGAATCGGTCAACACATCCGCGTGTCAGGGCGGGTTGTCACTGGGAACCGGGGTCTCGGTCGGGTGGCCGTCTCGGATGGCCTCTCAGTGGTAGACACCGACGCCGACGGGTATTTCGAGCTCTTCACCACCAGCGATCGTTCGTTTGTGTGGGCCTCGCTACCATCCGGCTACTCCATACCGCGGAACCCGACCGGAACTGCTCACTTCTATAGACCATTGGCGAACGCTCGTGACGGTAGACTAGATATTCAGTTCCAATTGGAGCCACTTCGCCAATCGGACGAGAACCATGCCGCCCTGCTGCTAGCGGACGTGCAGGTACAGGACGACGACGAGGTGCGGTGGTTCCTGGAACAAACAGTGCCGGATGTCCAAGCGTTGACAACAGATCTCGGTGTCGAGACCGTCGGGCTCGCTTGCGGTGACATCGTCTACGATCGTCCAAACCTGTATCCAGGATATGAGAGCGGTGTCCAAAGCATGGCAATCCCGTTCTTCCAGGTGCTCGGCAATCACGACATGGATCAGTCGGCTTTCACGGATGCCCTTTCAACCGAAACGTTCAAGCAACATTTCGGGCCGACATACTACTCGTTCAATCGAGGGGCCGTGCACTATGTCGTGCTGGATGACGTCTTTTGGGCGGTGGTGGGTTATTCCGGCTATCTCACACAGGAACAACTCACCTGGCTCGAAGCGGACCTGAGCAGGGTGGAACCTGGAAGTACGGTGGTTGTTACAGCACACATACCTGTCTTGGGCAGCCGCCATCTGCGCAACAATCAGTCATCACCAGGTCCAAGCATCTCGGTTACGAACAGGCAGGCGCTCTACGAGTTGCTCGAACCATTCGATGCTCACATACTCACCGGCCATACCCACGAAAACGAACACGTATTCGAGGCAGGCACGCACGAACACGTTTGTGGAGCCGTTTGTGGAGCGTGGTGGAGTGGTCCGATCTCTGTTGATGGCAGTCCTTCAGGCTACGGTGTGTATGAACTCCGAGGCGAAGAGGTTACTTGGCGGTACAAGGCCACCGGGCACTCATTCGATTATCAGATCCGGGCGTATCCGAGAGGCTCGGTACCTGGGGCTCCGGACGAGATCGTAGCCAATATCTGGGATTGGGATCCCGAGTGGTCGGTCGTATGGTACGAAGGTGCGGACCGCAGAGGCGAAATGGCGCGACGCGTTGGGCTGGATCCCCTCAGCGTTGATCTCCACACCGGCCCTGAGCTGCCGTCTAGGCGCACATGGGTCGAGCCCGTGCCCACTGGGCACCTCTTCTTCGCACGCTGTTCGGCCGAGGCCAAAGATCTCCGCATCGAGGCCACCGATCGGTTTGGTCGTAGATACTCAGCAACTGTTTCTGAATAGCAGGGCGGCAGTGCGCGCGTTCGTAAAGGGGTTTGAGATCCGTTTACGAACGTCGCATCCAGCGCGACCGATTAATATCGAATCGTGGTGATCGTCTCTCCTGTGTTGCGCCTGCACCACGAGTTTCCAAGATTGCAGGGCATGAAGTCGAATATCTTTCAAATTCTCGCATTATTGCTGCCTGTGATGGCGGTCCCTACGGCGGGATCTGGACAGGATACGGCCCACGTCGTTATCGCCGCAACGACCGACGTGCACGGGCGAGCATATCATTGGAACTACGTCACAGACAGCGAGGCGCCTTGGGGATTGACCCGAGTCGCCACGGTCGTCGACTCCCTGAGAACACAGTATCCGGGCCAGGTAGTCGTGGTGGATGTGGGCGACCTGATTCAAGGGAATCCGTTCGCCAGCTACTACTCGGAGGGGCGGCGGGGAGAACCGCATCGGGTCATCGATGCACTCAATGCGGTTCAGTACGACGTTGCCACTGTCGGCAACCATGACTTCGACTATGGGTATGCAACCCTCAGACGGGCGCTGGCGGATGCGGCGTATCCGATAGTGTCGGGAAACATCTACAGGTTGCCACGCGACACCTTTGCGTTTCAACCTGAGGTTGTGCTGTCGCGTAGTGGTGTGCGGGTCGGCGTGACGGGGTTCACCACTCCCGGCGTCATGGTGTGGCACCGCGACGATATAGCAGGCCAAGCATACGTACGGCGGATAATTCCGTCGGCCAGCCGGGCGATGCGCCGGCTGGAGCGAGCCGGGGCGGACCTCATAATTGCCGCCGTTCACTCCGGGATGGGCCTGGAATCGTCGTATGACACCACCGGGGTTGGCCCCGAAAACGTCGCCGCGCAATTCGCACATCTGCCGGTCAAGCCGCACGTGGTACTCGTTGGACATTCGCACGCTCGCATTTCTGATATGGCGATCGACGGCACCCACTTTTTCCAGGCTTCTCCCTGGGCGATGGGAGTGGCGGTGGTTCACGTGATTCTCGTGAATGAGGGGGATGGGGAATACAGGGTCACGCGTGTGGTAGGCGACGAGATTTCGGTCGCCGATGTAGAACCACATCCCGCCTTGGTGCAACGCCTCGCAATGGCTCATCGGTCGGTGCGTGAGTGGGTGGGGGCCACGGTTGCCACATCACGCGACGAGTGGAGTGCGCAGTACGCACGCGCTGAAGACACTCCGATCATAGATCTCGTAAATGAGATTCAGCGGCGCAAAACCGGGGCCGACCTCTCGGCAACACCCGCGTATGATGTCGATTCGAGACTGGGCCCGGGTTCCGTGAGTTTGCGGGACATTGCTCGCCTATATCCACACGAGAATACGCTCAAAGCGGTCTTGATCGATGGAGAAACCCTGAGACAGTACCTCGAACGCTGTGCCGAGTACTTTCTGCAATACAGACCTGGAGTGTCAGTGGTCAACGACAGCGTCCCAGGGTACGAGTTCGACATCGTGAGCGGTATCGACTACACAATCGATCTGACGCAGCCGACCGGTTCGCGCGTGCGGCAGATAACACGAAATGGACAACTGGTTGGATCGGGGGAAGTCCTTTCACTCGCCTTGAACAGTCATAGACAAGGTGGCGGTGGTGGATTCTCAATGCTTAGAGAGCGGCCGGTCATTTACGATCGTGGTGAGGATGTGAGGGAGTTGCTAATAGAAGCGGTACGCAGGGCAGGGAATCTGCGTATCGAGGACTATTTCGAACCATCGTGGAGCATAGTGCCGGCAGAAGCGGCCGCGGCGGTGAAAGCGGAATTCGACGCCGCCCAGGAAGCTATTCCCACATATGCTCGGCCGGGCCGAGTCGATACGATGCCGACAGTTTTTGCGGTCGAGGAGCCCGAGCCGCAAGAGGTATCTGAAGAAACGCTGCTACCGCCCGCACCGGTAGTTGCGGAGATGAGATTCCCACTTGCCAGGGACGCAGGCGAACATGCTCTGGGCAGGCTTCTGGCGGATGCGCGTCGCAACGGAGTCCGGGCTCATTTTGCGATTGTACAGAACGAAACCATCGCGGCAGATCTTCCGGCCGGTTCGGTAACCCGCGATCATCTCATGGCAATGTTGCCTGGCGATCTCTCACTTGCTCGATTCACTCTCACAGGCGAGGAATTGCACGCCGTGGTGGAGTACGTGGTCGCGGGCGAGCATCCCGTAGCGCACGTTTCCGGGCTGGAGGTGTGGTACGATCCCCGCCGCGACGAGGGCCGTCGGATCAGCAGGATGCGGTTTCCGGATGGCCGGGACGTGAGGAACGGCGAATCATACACTCTCGCGGCAAGCGCTTCATTGTTCGAGGGTACCGCCGGTTATGCAACGGTACAGTGGCTGCCGCGGGATGATGTCGCCCTCTCCGATGTCGAGGCTTTGGCCAACTATCTACAACTACTGAGACAACCGGTCGAAGCCCCTCAGGCAGACCGATTCCACGCTTCAAGGTGATTGCATGAGTGGACTGCTTTTGGTGCAGACAGCCGCCGAACAGCTGGCTGCTGCAAGGGACGGTCTCGACACTCCATTCCTGTCACGGCTTATGGGTGTTGTCGGGATGGGCACGATGATCGTCCTGGCCTGGCTCCTATCCGGAGATCGCAAGCGGGTCAGTTGGGCTCTGGTGGCAAAGGGCGTGGTGCTTCAGGTGGTGTTTGGACTGCTGGTACTCAAGACCCCCGTCGGGCGAGCGCTGTTCGAGTTGGCCAACGGAGTGTTCCTCAGGCTACTTGGATTCACCGAGCAAGGTGCCGCGTTCCTGTTCGGCAACCTAGTGCACGACAACGTTCCAGTCGGCATACCCATGGGGAGCCCCAACGAGACTGCGACGTTGTCGTCGGGGGAGTTCTGGGCGAACACGGGTGCGTCGTTCGCCTTCAACGTGCTGCCCACGATCATCTTCTTCGCGTCGTTGGTGTCCGTCCTGTACTACCTCGGCATCATGGAGCGCATCGTCAAAGGCATTGCCTGGGTCATGTTTCGAACTATGCGGACGTCCGGCGCCGAGACGCTTTCGGTGGCGGGCAACATCTTCATAGGGCCCACCGAGAGCCCACTCCTCATCAAGCCGTTCGTGACCGGAATGACCAGTTCGGAGTTGAATACAGTCATGGTTGGCGGGTTCGCGACGATAGCGGGTGGCGTGATGGCGGCTTACGTCGGGATGCTGTCTCCATATTTCCCAGACATAGCGGGGCATCTTCTAACGGCGAGTGTAATGAACGCACCAGCCGCTCTTCTCATCTCCAAGATCCTCGTGCCGGAGACGGAGGAGCCGGAGACCAAGAGTTCGCTCGATGTAGCTGTAGAGACGGAAGAAGCAAACGTCATCGATGCTGCTGCCGGGGGAGCGGCGCAGGGATTGAAACTGGCATTGAACGTCGGTGCGATGTTGATGGCGTTCATTGCGTTGATAGCGATGTTCAATGCGATCGTTGGAGGGCTCGGCGGGCTCATTGGTCTTCCTGAGCTCTCTCTCCAGCAGCTCTTCGGATGGGTATTGGCGCCCATCGCATGGCTGATGGGCGTTCCTTGGGCTGATGCGATCGATGTTGGATCGCTGATGGGCATCAAGGTGGTAATCAACGACTTCGTGGCGTATCTGCAGCTTGCCGGCGGCCTCGATGCTGGTTCCACACTGTCGCCCCGGGCAGTCATAATCTGCACCTACGCCCTTCTGGGATTCGCCAACTTTGGGACGATTGCAATCTTGATCGGAGGGGTTGGCGGTATCGCGCCAGAACGCCGCGGCGATCTGAGCCGACTGGGCCTCAAGGCCATGATAGGCGGTAACTTGGCCGCGTTTATGTCGGCGAGTTTTGCGGGGATGGTGCTTTGAAGGCGGTCCCCCGCACATCGTTCACCACGCCCAGCGGTCAGGCGGTCGGGCGGTCAGAGACAAGGGAACTGGCCGCCCGTCCGCCTGTCCGCCCGTCCGCCCACTAGCCATGCTCCCCAATCTCTCCCCCGCGCTGAAACTCCTCGGCGCCCACGTAGCCCCCCGCGTAGCACTCGTCCTCGGCTCGGGCTTGGGTGAGCTGGCTGACGCCGTGTCCAACTCCAGGCGCATTCCTTACGAGCACATCCCTGGCATTCCGGGTACTTCGGTCGCTGGCCACCGAGGAGAGCTGGTGCTTGGGGAACTAGAAGGGGTCCCGGTGATCCTGCAGAATGGTCGTTTCCATCTGTATGAGGGACACGATCCGGGCGTCGTGGCGTTGCCGGTTCGCCTCTTCGCCGAACTCGGCGCGGAGATCCTGATCCTCACCAATGCGGCTGGAGCGCTGAACCCGCGGCTCCGGCCCCCCTGTCTGATGCTGATCGCGGACCACGTCAACTTGATGTGGCGTAATCCATTGATTGGAAAGAGGTTGAGTGGCGAGACGAGGTGGCCGGATATGTTGGGTGTGTATGACCAGCATCTCCGGTCGATTGCTCGTGGTGTTGCCGCTGAGGAGCAAATTCGACTCGCCGAAGGGGTCTACGGAGCTGTGCTGGGGCCAAGCTTTGAAACCCCTGCCGAGATAAGGATGTTGCGAATATTGGGGTGCGACGCGGTCGGAATGTCCACGGTCCCGGAAGCGATAGTCGCTCGGGCGCGAGGAATGCGCGTGTTGGGCATCTCGAGCATCACCAACGCAGGAGCAGGGATTTCGAAACAGCCGCTGTCTCATGATGAGGTGCTTGAGGCGGGACAGAAGCTGGTCGGTGACCTCGAGTTGTTGGTGCGAGGTGTGGTCAGGCGGCATTGAGGGGCAAGGCGATTTCTGATGTGTGCTTTGTGATCTGCGATTTGTGATTGGCGGTACACGGCTCTGCGCTGAGCCTCGTAAGCAGTTGACGTAAAATCATTTAGCCGACCA
>CAYTDU010000184.1:7375-8961 GCA_964436395.1 uncultured Gemmatimonadaceae bacterium
TCAATCACTGCAACCATTCTCCCGCATCCGTTGTCTGTTAGGACGGAGCCAGGAACCATCAAAATGTCGTGAGGAGCCGTGGACGAAGAACTGTTGGTAGCTAGAGCCAAAAGAGGGGATGCAGCCGCCGAGCGGCAGCTCTACGACAACCACGTGGATCGAATTTACCGGCTCGCGTACCGAATGACGGGTGAAGACGATCAGGCTCAGGAGTTCACACAGGAGACTTTCATACGCGCTTTCGAGCGCATCGATCAGTTCCGCGGCGAGTCCGCGTTTGGCACTTGGCTCAACTCGATCGGCACGTCCGTCATCTACAACGGACTCAGGAAAGTCACTCGGTTCCGGCAACGAGAGTACGAGTACGACGAAGTGGGAGCGATCGCCGGCAGTGAGAGGCACGCTGAACCGGACCTCAAGGAGAGACTGACGCTGGCGATAGACGATCTACCGGTCAAATACAGGATGGTCTTTGTGATGCACGACGTCGAAGGATACACGCACGAGGAAATCGCATCGGCACTGAGTATGCCGGTCGGAACCTCAAAGGCCCAGCTGTCGCGGGCTCGTTCGAGACTTCGTGAATCACTGGCCGAGTTCGCAGGAGAATGGGCATCATGACCGACAAACAATTCGAAGAGTTCCTCAGGAACTCGGCACAGGATTACAACCGGCCACCCGAAGGCGCGCCTACCGAAGAAATCTGGGCGAATATCGACGAAGCCCGAAGCGGGGGATGGCAGCGGAGCCAGTGGCGTGAGTCGGCTCCGTGGTGGGCTCTGGGTCGCGGGATTGCCGCAACCATCGCTCTCTGGGTGTTCCCGTTGACGGCGGTGGGTGCCGGAGCGGCGTTGGCGATCAATCACTGGGCCGGCGGCGACGAACCGGATCTGTCGTCGATCGTCGTGGAGCACCAGCACCAACATCAGAATCAAGAACACGCCGACTGCGGTGACATAGACACTCGAGTGGCAGCATTGAACGCCCTGCTGCAGATGGAAACCGAGCAGGCACTGCCAATCCTGATGGATGTCTTGGAGCGGCGTGACGCGTGTTCGGTGGAGCTGAGGCGCAGGGCGGTCTTCCTGGTTTCGCAGCACGAGACCGACGAAACGGTCGATCTCCTTCTGAATGCAGCTCGGAACGACCCTGACTTCGAAGTGCGTGAGCAGGCGGTGTTCTGGCTCGGCCAGCTCTCGAGTGATGAAGCAGTGACCGCGCTCGAATCGATATTGCAGAACACGGATGATGTGGAGCTTCAGCAGAAGGTGGTCTTCTCACTCTCGCAACACGGTAGTGCCCGGGCGATGGAGATCTTGAGGGAGATTGCGCTGGATTCGAGAGCTAACCAGGAAACGAGGGAGCAGGCAATATTCTGGTTGGGAGAAGAAGGTTCCTCCGAGGATGTCTCCGCCTTGATGGATCTGTACGACGAACTCGACAACGATGAGTTGAGAGAGAAGATCGTCTTCTCTGTTTCGCAAAGCGATGCCAGCGATGCCGAGCAGTGGTTGTTGGGTGTCGCCCGCAATGACCGCGAATCCATGGACGTCAGAGAGAATGCGGTGTTTTGGCTGGGGCAGCGG
>CAYTDU010000185.1:0-8879 GCA_964436395.1 uncultured Gemmatimonadaceae bacterium
GCTCATTCCGCTAGTGCTAGTGATGCCGGACACGTCACCATTCGAGTCAACCGCAAGTACGTTCACGGTTCCATGGGTTTGATCTATGTCTTCGAAGTCCGAACCGCCTTCACTCCCCCGGTTTCGCATGTGCTCAGGTGGCCCCCAGTCGTCGCGGTCACTATGGCTCTCGCGCCAGTTCAGCCACGCCTGTCGGGCACGATCCGTCAAGAGAGCCTCTTCTTCGAAGCCCCATGATTTGGCGAAATCGAGTGCATAGTGACCGACGAGCATGACATGATCGGTACGTTCCATTACCAGCCGGGCGACCGAGCACGGGTGTTTGATGTTCTCGAGGGCCGAAACCGATCCAGCGCTGTAGGTTTTGCCATCCATGATTGAGGCATCTAGTTGGACCACTCCCATCTCGTTCGGCAGCCCTCCATAGCCCACACTGGTGTCTTCCGGATCTTCCTCTATGATGTTGGTAGCCCTCTCGACGGCATCTAGCGCCGAACCACCACCGGCGAGAATTTCCCAGCCTGCTTCAACTCCAGCGGCCCCCGTCTGGTTGGAATGACTGGTGGCAATAAAAGGGGCCGCGACATTCTGACTCTGCCTGGGGGATGTGGTACTCTCACCCAGAAGAGTAGCGGGGCCGACGAGCAGCGCTCCGGCAGCCACTTCTGTGCTTTGACAAACAAAATTGC
Source organism: uncultured Gemmatimonadaceae bacterium (assembly GCA_964436395.1). GTDB lineage: Bacteria > Gemmatimonadota > Gemmatimonadetes > Gemmatimonadales > GWC2-71-9 > JBDGYW01. Next base: position 690 of record CAYTDU010000185.1, read on the forward strand.
GACGGGTGATTCGGCCGGACATTGGCGATCTCCTTGTCGGTGTCTTCCGATGGACTGTGTTCATAACTGTGCTCAGAGGGTACGAAGGTGTTTCGAAAACGCACCGGCTGCAAGCCTAATCCCCATGTTTGCTTCGGTTTGACGCGCGCGATTGGCACCGCGATATTCTCGCCAGCCTACTACCTACCTTTCTCAGGAGATCAATGTGAACCGCCATACATGTAGTTCAGGCAGACTATCCCGCTGGTCTACGAAGAAGGTGACGCGATTCATCGCTGTCTTCATCCTGACCGTAACGTGCGTGACAAACACATTCGCGCAGGCTTCGCCGCTTGAGGGATTTGAGGACTATGTCGATGACGCGGTGAGGGATTGGAAGGTCCCTGGTCTCGCAGTCTTGGTAGTCAAAGATGGGGATGTGGCTTTCTCGCAGGGTTTTGGTCTGAGACAGCTGGGGGAAGGTCCTGAGGTATCTGACCGAACTCTCTTCGCCATTGGTTCCACGACGAAAGCAATGACTGCAGCCGCGATCGGAATGCTTGTGGATGAGGGGAAACTCAATTGGGACGACCCAGTGATCGAGCACCTACCGTGGTTTCACTTGGATGATCCATACGTGACTCGCGAGATCACTATCCGCGATCTGCTCACCCACCGGGCAGGCTTGGGCAACGCCGATTTCCTTTGGTACGGGATGGATACGGCGATTGACGACATTCTCGACCGGATCAAGTACGCCAAACTCGAATACTCAATGAGATCCGGGTTCATATACCAGAACATCATGTATGCTGCCGCCGGCGAGATCGTCGCAAGAGTGAGCGGTATGCCGTGGGCGGATTTTATTCAATCCAGGATCTTCGATCCTCTCGGCATGACGGCGAGCGTACCAACAGCCCGAGAATTGAATCTGCAACCAAACGTGGCCTCACCGCACTATGAGATCGATGGTGAAGTCACAGTGATCAAAAACGCCAGTGTCGATGCAATCGGTGCCGCCGGTTCTATCTGGTCGAGCGTTCACGACATGTCGAAATGGATGCGGTTGTTGCTCGACGGGGGTGCTACCACAGACGGCGAGGCTTTGCTCAATCCGGCAACCGTTGCAGAGTTGTTCACTCCTCAGGTGATCGTTGACGAGGACGGGTTCTACCCAACGGCAAAACTCACGAGCCCTCACTGGACAACCTATGGGCTTGGGTGGTTCCAAGCAGACTACCGGGGAAGGGCAGTGGACTTCCATACCGGTAGCATCGACGGTATGGTGGCAATAGTGGGTCTCATACGGGGCGAGAAGCTCGGCGTATGCGTCCTAGCAAACCTGGACCACGCCGAGTTGAGACACGCGCTCATGTACCGGGTCTTTGATCTCTTTGATGAGGGCCCGCCGCGCGATTGGAGCGCCGAGCTGCTCGGTCTATACGGCGGGGTTCGTGCCGAAGTTGAAGAACGCCGCGCTCGAACTGATGCGGGTCGCATAGAAGGGACCGAGCCCTCGCTCTCGCTCGGTGTCTATGTTGGCTCATACAGTGATCGTCTGCACGGTGAGGTTGTGGTATCGAGAGACGCAGCAGGGTTGAGACTGAACTACGGGCCTGGATTACAAGGCCCTCTCGTGCACTGGCACTATGACACGTTTAGGGTCCATTGGGATGCGGAATGGCGCGGCAGGAGTCTCGTGTCGTTCGTGTTGAACGCCGCGGGGGAGCCGGCGATACTCGAAATGAGCGGTGCGAGGTTTCAGCGGAACGCAGCCGATCCTGGCGGACGCTGATGCGCGGTTCAGAGAGGCCCCGGACACTGACGAGGCGTCCGGGGCGGTGTCTGAACCCTCTACTGTACCGATAAACTAGAATTTGAGTCTAGCGACACTCAATCCCAATTGTGGTGTACCGCGCCCGCGAGTCAGTCTCCGTGCCAGGCGGTCGGACGGCATCCCGACAACTGGGCGCGGGCCGAATTCCAGCGACGCTATTCCGAGCTCTCGCCTGGTGTTGATGGCTGATGCCGAAATTGGGGCATCGATCCAAGACCACAAGGCAAAACCGATCATACCGACCACGCCGGCGGCGAGCTGACCGCATTCATCTAGTTCCGAGCAGTCCTCTGTTCCCGCGCTTGCGACTCCGTAAGAAGCAAGAAAACCGCCAGCCATTAACGCCGTTTTTCCCCACTGTCCGTTGTAGCCCTGGCCGGCACCCACCAGGAGGAAACTCAGGAAGAAAGCAAGGCCTGGGCTCTTGCGCCCAGTGGTTACCTGGGCTCGGGGTTGGCTCGGAGTCTCCGCCTGAGCCTGAGTTGGCACAGCCGCCACCCTCGGCTCGCGCGCCCGCCGCGCGATGCGGTCGTACGAAATCCGGAACCGGTTGCCGTCGCGCGTCTCAATCAGCAGGCTCTCTCCGGGTATGTCCTCAACTATGGTGCCGCGAAGAATACTACCATCCTTCAACTCAACGACATCCTCCATTTCCTGCTGGGCATTGACGGACGACGGCAAGAAAGATTGTGTGAGTACTGCGACGAACAGAGCCAGGAATATGGGACCCAAGCAACGCAGAGGGCGTCTCATGCTGTAACTCCTCAAATGACGATTGAAGTTTTGGCACTTGCGAAGGCTCTTGCGACCTCCGCACAGCCGGCCGGAATTCACAGCAATCTGTGGGATGCGCATGTCAACAGCAAGTGTCACATGCCTGTCCGATTCGGCGAATCAAGCGATTGTTTGTAGATTATTGCACTGTGAAGTGCGCTCATTGCTCAGCACCCGTCCCTGACGACGCGACGTTCTGCCACAAATGTGGCTCAGCGGTATCTGACGCCGAAGGCCAGGCTGCAGCCACCGCCGCAATGGGTGAGTCCCACGAACAACAGCTCGAACGCATGCTTCGTGCCGAAACGGGTGGTGAGTTCGAGGTTGAGAGATTACTGGGCAAGGGCGGCATGGCGTTGGTGTACCTGGCCAAAGAGGTGCATCTGGACAGGATGGTTGCCGTCAAGGTGCTTCCTCCTGAACTCACCTTCGGCCACGGTGTGGAGAGATTCAAGCGTGAGGCAAAGACGGCCGCCGCGCTCGATCACCCCCACATAATCCCAATCCATCGGATCGCGGCAGGCGGAAAGCTCTTCTGGTACACGATGAAGTACGTGGAGGGGCGTTCGCTCGAAGATTATCTGAAGCAGTACAACCAGGTACCGCTCGATAAGACCATCGATATCCTGATGCCTGTTGCGGACGCATTGGACTACGCGCACGAGCACCAGGTCATCCATCGAGATATCAAGCCCGCAAACGTCATGCTCGATGAGCGAAATCGCGTCACTGTGGCTGATTTCGGTATTGCCAAGGCTCTCACCGAGGCGACTCTCACAGCCTCTGGTTCGGTTATTGGGACTCCGTATTACATGTCGCCCGAGCAAGGCATGGGAAAGCCCGTGTCAGGTACGTCTGACCAGTATTCTGTCGCCGTGATGGCGTACCGCATGCTCTCGGGCCAGGTGCCGTTCGACGGTGATTCAGCTATAGACATCCTGCACAAACACTGCAAGGAACCTCCACCTCAGCTCCGAGCCCTGGTGCCGAACCTGCCGAGGCACGTGTACCTGGCAATTGACAAGGCACTATCCAAGAGCCCCGACGACCGGTTCACCAGCGTCACTGCCTTCGTGAAGGGGTTGAAGGAGCTGAGTCCCGAAATTTCGGCGGAGATGGATACTGTAGCTATGTCTACCGATCCATCGATGCAGGAAGAAATAAGCACGAAAGTGATCGGGATCCGGGACGAGGACCTGGTTGGAACGAAAGGCCAGACAGGCCCGGGAGGTGTGGCAGGAGAAACGATTTGGGATAGGGCGAAAAGAGCGCCCTGGCTGGTCCTTGTTCCCACCGTATTGGTAATAGTGAGCGCCGGCATCTTCGGAGGCGTGTGGCTGTCGAATCGACAGGCTGGGGAAGGTCCAGAAAACCAAGTGGGTCAGGCTGAGGACGTAATACAGGTTGATGAGGCCAGCGGCGCCGCCGAGCCTGTACCTGCACTGACTCCCCCGGCACCAACTACCGGCACCGTGACTGTAACCGGTCTGCCACCGGCAGGAACAATCACTATCGATGGCGAGAGACAGACCGATACGGTCTTCGAACTCGATCCCGGTGAATATGCGATTGTATTGTCGGCGCCTGGGGCCCAGGCAGTCGAAACAGAACTCACTATCGCTGCTGGTTCTCAGATCGCAGTACCCTATTTCACCACCCCGGCAGAAGCCACAACTGGCACTGTGACGGTTACGGACTTGCCCCGCGGCGGTCAGATCACTGTGGATGGGAGACGTGAGAGTCAGAATTCCTTCGAGCTGGAGCGGGGCACGCACACAGTCAGGCTGACCGCGCCGGGGTATCAGGCAGTAGAACGAGAGATCACCGTCAATCCTGGTACCGAGTCGACCGTTCAGTTCACTGGGCAGGCACTTGTGGCGGGTGTGTCAGTAAATCCGGCACGCTCTGAGATTGAAGTTGGTGAAGATGTGGCTGTCACAGCACGTACTGTAGATGCGTTTGGGAATGTGCTGAGGGGCCGACCGGTCCAATGGACTTCGCGCAATACGACGATTGCCACGGTCAACAGAGCAGGAGTTGTGCATGGTGTGTCGGCGGGCAATACCGCGATCGTAGCTACTGTGGAAGATCAGTCAGCGTCGTTCGATGTTACTGTGACTGCTGAGGCGGTCGGCACGGTGAACGTGAGTCCGGCGAACTCGGCCGTTTTCGAGGGTGAGGCAATCCAGCTGAACTTGAGGGTGTTGGACGCGTCGGGCAATTCAATGTCTGGCCAGACGGTTAGGTGGCGATCCTCGGATGAGGCAGTAGCGACCGTATCCTCTGCCGGCGTGGTTACCGGAGTGCGCGCCGGTTCCGCCACGATCATTGCCCAGACAGGCGGGCAGGTGGGGCAGTCAACACTTACCGTAAAGGCTGCGGTAGTCGAAGAACAGGTCGCGCCTGAGCCCGAGCCGAGGGAGATAACAGGACCGGAAGACTTGTTCACACGTGCGGCTCCGGAAGGATGGCAGGTGAGTCGCGGTACGAATCCGGTGATTGCGGTTTACAATCATCAAGAACTTGGAACCATCAGGATCTTCAGGTCTCCTGGAACAGATCCAGAGACGATCCTGGGAGCGCTTCGCACGAGACTCGAACAGCAGATGAACTCTGTGCGGGAACTTGGTGCTCCAGAGGAACTCACAACGGAGGCGGGTGAGTCAGTACTTGTTCAGAGGCTAGATGCGCGCGAAGGGTCCAGCTTCGCCGAAACCCGCTGGGAAGTCTTCGTAGCAGCAGTACATAGGGGTTCTCGTTCCGTGGGGGTAATAGCGACGTTTGTCTACTACGGTGGTGATAGGGAAAGAGCTTATGAGGACCTCCAGGAGCTAATGCGCTCGTTGAGACGCTAGCGAATCATTCATCCCCCCGCAACATGCGCATTCTACTCATCGATCTAAATCCGTTCATGCCCCCTGTAACGCCAATCTCATTGGGCAATATCGGAGGTGTACTGAAATCGCATGGCCACGACGTGGACGTGTTGTCACTTGGGTCGAACAGCAGCTTCAGTCCCAGAGGCTTGTCAGGATATCTCCAGGCGTATGACCCACATCTGATCGGATTCGGCACTTATCAGCGAAACATTCCGCACGTCCATGCGATTGCCGCGATGGCGAAGGAAGTGCTACCCGACTGCAAAGTGGTGCTAGGGGGCCCCCAGGCCACGTTCATGCCCGACGAGGGGCTACACCTTCTGCCAGAGGTTGACTACCTGAGCCGAGGTGAGGGCGAACGGACGATCGTGGCGATCACTGAGGTAATTGAAGGGAATATCCCTGACCAGCCTATCCCAGGGGTAACCACACGTGTTCCATCGGGAGACATAGTGACAGGTCCCGAATCTGATCACGCCGAAGATCTGGATGAATACGCTTCCCCTTGGTTGACCGGTGTGCTCGACCCGTCTGCCATGGAGGAGTCGATAATGCTGACTTCCAGAGGATGCCCCAACAATTGTTTGTTCTGCTACACACCGGCGGCATTTCGCGGGCCCACGCGCTGCCAGTCTGTCGAGCGAGTGCTGGAAGACATCACATATGTCTCCAAGAAGGGAAGTGGACGGCTTTGGTTCGCCGATCCCAACTTCTCGTTTTCTGAACCACGGGTAGTTGAGATCCTCGAGGGGATACTCGAGCGAGACCTCGATGTTAGTATGTGGATTGAGACGAGAGCCGACATGTTGACGCAGGACCTGATAAATCTCATGAAGCGAGCCGGAGTGCATTCGGTTGCTATGGGACTCGAGAGTGCTTCGCCGAACGTGTATCCAGCTCTCAACAAAGGAATCGAGCCAAGCAGAATAGGGCAGGCTGCCAAGATGGCGTTTGATGCAGGACTAGATGTGGAGCTGTTTAGTCAATTCGCGTTGCCGCTCGAAACGAAACAGGATGCGCTGCTGACCTTGAAGTTTGTGCAGGAGTGCGGTGTCAAGATTCAAGGCAATAGCAATGCGCAGCAGATGCATCTCTACTTCGGTGCGAAACTGTACGAGAACCCGACCGAGAACGGTATTCGCCCGCTCAGGGAAGACCTCCCACCATTCCTCGCAATCGGTGGCGAATTCGAGACGGATTGGATGTCGAAGGACGAGATCAAAGAGGTAAAATCGGCGTGGCGCGCGGCTTCTTTGGATGGTGGGAAGAGAGTAGTCTCGTGAAGGAATGGCGATTCCCATTCGGTAGTGCGCCGGAGTCGCTATACGTAATGAGCAGCTCGAAGTCAAACAGTTCGACTCAGACCTCTCTAGCCGATTGGGTAGCCTTAGTTCTCGGCCGACTGAACTGGCGATCTCATCTGTTCGTTGCCGAAGATGGCCCCAGCGACTCCCGCTATCTCACCCAAAAATTACTGGATTGCGCGGCCGCGCACTTGGAGTCGCTGGGCTTCACCAACCTTCACATTCACTCGCACATTCGTTTGGGTGCAAGTGCCGGATCTCAACGCGAACAATGGGATCGGCTCGTTGAGGCGACGAAGCGGTTTCAGCACGAGGCTCATGAACTACTCTCTGAAGCGCGGTTGCATTTTGCTCCCATTTTGGATCCCGCTCCAGAAGTGTCGTATGACAATGTCCTGCGTGCTAGCGAGTATTTTCGCTCCCGATTGGCGATACCGAGCTTCTGCCTGACCCAACATTCTTATTCCGGCCTGCACGATCTGCTTGGTACGGACGATGCCCGGTTCTTCATCGATACCGAAGGCGTTGGCCTGCCGACGTTGCTTTGGAAGAGCCACGTTTTCGAGACAATACTCGAGAGGGTCGATGAAGAGAGTGAAACGACCATCGGGCCCTGCCGGGGGCACCTCGTGGTAGACGCAGAGCAGGGGAGAGTGTTCTCGTGTTTCCATTGTTGGAAAAACAACCGATCAGGGGTCGATCTCGACGTTCAGGCAAACAGGCAGGGCGAGCTTCCTGCTCCTCCTACTGGTGGTGACTGCCTCGCATGCATCGCGGATGCTGCACTTTCAATGCGTGCGAACCTCTTGGCCAACAATCGGGAAGTGGAGGGGCGACGGGTCTTCTTCAAACTGAGTCTCGAGTTGGCGGGGGCCGGCCAGCTCGATTTGGCGGCAGACCTTGCTTTGGCCGCCTTCGAGTTTTCTCGCTCGGACGACGATCGGGTAGCTGCACTCATTCAACAGGCGCTATGCCTCCGAGATCTTGGGCAGCTGGAAATGGCGGACAAAGCCCTGGAAAAAGCGGTTGGCTTCACGGACGACAAAGGTCAGATAGCATACCATAGGGGTCGCGTGCAGTTCGTCTGGCGGGATTACATCGAAGCGTTGGAGTGGTTCGAGGAAGCACTTGATTCGGGATCCAACCAGGTGCCTGTGGAAGACATGTGCTTCGAGATGGCCCTCTGTCATATCAACATCGAGGAGTATCCTGAGGCGCGTCCTTACCTCGAACGGTCGCAGAAGCCGGGCGACCGGAAAGCACCGGTGCTCTTCTACAAAGGCATCTGTGATTACAGTGAGGGCCACTTTGAGACGGCACTCAACTGGTTTCGCGAAGCTCTATCAGCGGGACCGGCCACTGAAGATTTAGGGCGTATCCTGTTCTATGTCGGCGCCTGCTTGAAGGAGATGGAGCG
>CAYTDU010000186.1:0-8856 GCA_964436395.1 uncultured Gemmatimonadaceae bacterium
AGCTCGACGGTATGATGGACGAAGGGGCGATCTTGGCCAGCAACACCTCCTCCATCTCGATCACGGAGATCGCGGCGCACACGAAGCGCCCGGACAAAGTCATCGGAATGCACTTCATGAACCCTGTGCCCATGATGAAGCTCGTGGAAGTCATCCGGGGCATGGGCACGTCCGACGAGACCATGAAGACCGTTCTGGAGATCTCGGAGGAGCTGGGCAAGACTCCGGTGGAGGTGAACGACTACCCCGGGTTCGTGGCCAACAGGATCCTCATGCCGCTCATCAACGAGGCCGCCTACTGCGTAATGGAGTCGGTGGCGACTCCCGAGGCCGTTGACACGGTCGCGAAGCTCGGCCTTGCGCATCCCATGGGGCCGCTCACGCTGGCCGACCTCATCGGTCTCGACGTATGCCTGTCGATCATGGAAGTGATGCACGACGGGCTGGGCGATCCCAAGTACCGGCCTTGCCCGCTGCTTCGGAAGATGGTAGCGGCCGGTTATCTAGGTCGAAAGAGCGGTCGTGGGTTCTATGACTACTCTTCCTGATCTGAGTTTCCTCGACGAGGAGCGCCGCGAAATCGTGGCGCTCGCTCGCGAGTTCGGGCAGCAGGAGATCGCCCCCTTCGCGGGCGAGTGGGATCGCACCAAAACGACGCCCTACGATGTCTACAAGAAACTCGGCGAACTCGGCTTCTACGGGCTGACCGTGCCGGAAGAGTACGACGGGCTCGACCTGGATCCGCTCACCTACCTCATGGTCATCGAGGAGATCGCGGCCGCCGACGCCGGCGTTGCCATCGCGCTCTCGGTGCACAACTCGATGCCGGTGCATATGCTTCGCAAATATGGTACGCAGGAGCAAAAAGACAGGTGGCTAGGGGGAATGGGGAAGGGGGAAGTGCTCGCGGCGTTCTCGATTTCCGAGGCCGATGCCGGGTCGGACGTGGCCAGTCTGAGAGCGCAGGCGGTCAATGCCGGGTCCGACTGGGTCCTCAACGGCGAGAAAGCGTGGGTGAGCAACGGCAACCACGCCGAACTCTGCGTTACAATGTTGCGCACCGACACACCCGACGATCGGCGTGGGTCGAAAGGTGTGTCGACCTTCTTGATTCCTCGGGACGCAGAGGGGTTCGAGGTCGGTAAGCCGGAAGACAAGATGGGCCTGAGAGCCTCGCCCACTGTTTCGGTGATACTGAACGACGTGCGGCTTGGTCCGGAGTGTCTGATAGGTGAAGAGGGAAAGGGAATCTTCTACGCGCTCGAGGCGCTCGATCAGGGTAGAATGGGCATCGCGGCACAGGCCGTTGGCATTGCGCGCTCTGCGCTCGCGCACTCGATAGCCTACGCCGGCGAGCGCAAGCAGTTCGGACGACCGATCAAGGACTTTCAAGGCCTGGCTTTCAAGCTGGCCGACATGGCTACGCGGGTCACTGCCGCTCGTGCCCTGGTTCACGAGGCCGCTCGAGAGAAAGCCGCTGGCTTGCGTGTCACCGAGAAGGCTGCCATGGCCAAGGTCTTCGCCACCGAAACGGCCATGTGGGTCACGAATCAGGCCGTGCAGGTGTACGGTGGCTACGGATACACCACCGACTATCCGGTGGAGCGTTTGTTTAGAGATGCCAAGGGCACGGAGATCTACGAGGGTACGAGCGAGGTTCAGCGGATTGTCATCAGCCGCGGTCTTACCGCCGAATAGACTCCGAATGTGGCCCTTGCTCGATTTGGATTAGTTTCCCACCTTTCTACCGTGTTCGACATTCACATGGCGGAAGGGATAATCAAACGCATACGCGCGGTCGACCAGAGTTACGACGACCGTGCGTATGTCTTCGTGCTGGCCGCGCTGGAGTACTGCCAGCAGCACCGCACGGAGCGCGGGCATATCTCGGGCAGTGAGCTTGCATGGGCATGCAGAGATTTAGCGCGCGATCAGTTCGGCCTCTTGTCCCGCACCGTTCTCTCCATCTGGGGAATCGAGTCCACCGAAGACATCGGACGGATCGTGTTTGTCTTGATAGAGGTTGGGCTGCTCATGCCCAACGACGGAGACAGCATCCAGGACTTTGAGTCGGTTTATGACTTTGAAGCTGCCTTTGAGGAGGAGTACCCGTGGGCCGGTGTTAGCCCGGCGGGCGGGAGTGTTTGAACAGTAGGACATAGTTTCGGGAAGAGGGGATGCATAATGGACGCTCGGGAGTTTCCCACCTGTCAGAAGTGTAGCAAAGGCGTGTTGTTGCCGCTCTCCGACTACGGTCGTGACGGGGCGCCAATCACCTACAAAGCCTGGGTCTGTGACAACCCCGATTGTGGATTCAACATCAGAATCGACAACGGCGAGATCTCGCTTGGTAGGGCGATTGGACAGAGCTTCAAGTAAGAACGGTAGTCCCTGAGAATTCCGGACACCGCTGTCGGTGGGTGATTTTCACCCCCCGAAAGTGCTTCATGGGCTCAACATCGGCTCTGTTATGACGTTTATACCTGTTCTCGACGCCACGCAGGCAGCGAGTTGGGATGAAGTCGCGCGCGACGTTGCCGACATCCCAAGCCGGGTTCTCATGGAATCTGCGGGGCGCGCTACTGCACTAATCCTCTCGCGCGAGTTCGAATCCGAACTGAGTTCCGGCGTTCTCGTGATCGCGGGCCACGGCAACAACGGGGGCGACGGTTGGGTGGTCGCTCGCGCGCTCCACTCGGTTGGAGTGCTTACCTATGCGGTCGACGAAGACCGCAACCGCACTGAAGACTGCGAGGCCAACCGCAAGCTCGCGCTCGATGCGGGTGTTCTGCGCGTGGAACCCGACGGCGAGTGGCCTAACTGCGGCGTTGCAGTGGACGCATTGCTAGGCACCGGGGCCTCAGGCCGACCGCGCGGCACCATCGGGGCCATGGCCGAGCGGCTAATGGAATTGGGCGTACCGGTGGTGGCGATCGACGGACCGACTGGGCTCGACCTTTCGAGCGGCAAAGCCGAGGGGCCGGTACAGGCCGATCTCACGGTCACCTTTGGGGGCGCGCGCCGAGGCCACCTGGTGGAGCGCTCGTGGTGCGGGAAGATCGTGGTCGTCGAGATGGGGTTCTCGCCGCCTGACCCCACCTGGCCCAAGCTCGTGGAGGATCGCTGGGCTGCCGAGTTCCTACCGCCGTTCTTCGAGGAGATGCACAAAGGCAACAGGGGGCGTGTGCTGGTCGTAGGGGGAGACAAAGGCATGGCCGGCGCCGCTATTTTCGCGGCCCAAACAGCGTTTGCCGCCGGAGCCGGGCTGGTCAAGATTGCGGCGCACGACGCCTCGATCGCCGTGGCCCAGGAAACCCTCCCCGACGCCCTCACGGTAACGACGGCACTAGGTCCCGACCTCGAGCCCGACCTGGAACAGGCGCTCGACTGGGCCGACACCGTCGTGCTAGGTCCGGGACTCGGCCGCGGGGAGGCCCGCACGCCGTTCGTTCGTGCAATACTCGAGCGGATCGAAAAGAGCGCCGTGATCGACGCGGACGGGCTACAGGTGGGCCTGGAAGTGCTGAGCACCGGAAACGCTGCACGCGTCTTCACTCCCCACCCCGGCGAGTTCACTACGCTGTTCTCAGATCTCGAGAATGACCTGAGGATAGACCGTTTCGCCGCTGCGGGAATCGCAGCGTATGATGCCCATGCAGCCAATGCCGCAGCCTCTCCTGCTTCTCCCTCGCCTCCCGTGGTCTTGTTGAAAGGCGTCCCAACCGTCATTGCTCAGGAGGGTTCTCCCAGTCGCATCGTCGCCTCCGGCAACCCCGCCCTCGCCACCGGCGGCTCCGGCGACCTATTGGCGGGTTTCATTGGCGCCTTTCTGGCCCAGGGGTTGAAACCTCTTGATGCGGCCGCACTCGGCGCGCAGGTGCTTGGGCGGTCGGCCGAGATCGCGTCAGCCGCAAAGACCGCGCGGGCCACAAGGCCCGGAGACGTCGCTGAAGCGGCGCAGGAGTATTGGAGGATTCTGGCCAACCTGCCCGCACCCGCGCCGCCGATACTCATCGAGCTGGATGCGCCCAGGTTGGTATGAGATGTCGCTGCTTGGCGCGCGTTCCCGCACGTCCCTCCGCGCACCCTACGCACGCGATACTCGACGTATTCACGCCGGGAATCGCGTGCTCCGGGCAGCGCTACGGGACGTACGGGACCGCTTCGCACAACCGTTGAGGATGGGTGCTGCACGTTGCTTTCACTCCCTTGGACTCCGCATTCGGCACTCTGCATTCTGCACTCTGCACTCTGAACTCTACCTTTCGCACTCCCATGCCTACTAACCTCACCCCGCTGTCGTCAGGCGCCGAGTTCGACAAAATCCGCGCCATCTGGCGGAAGCTGGGAGAACGCGCGTCTGGTGGTGGAGACGACTGCGCGATTATCCAAGTTGGGGGTGAAAAACTCGCATTCTCCACCGACATGATGGTCGAGGGCACGCACTTCAGGTCTGGCTGGTTGGCACCCGTTGAACTGGGCTGGAGAGCCGGCGCCGCGGCACTGTCGGATCTCGCGGCGGTGGCTGCCGAACCGCTCGGAGTGCTTGTGAGCTTGGGGTTGTCGGGCGAGTTGTCGGATTCGTTTCCATCCGAGTTGATGGACGGATTGGGTGCCGTTGCCGAATCGGTCGGTGCGGTCGTTTGGGGTGGTGACACAGTTCGCAGCGAGCGAGTGGTGGTGGATGTCGTTGTTGTTGGCCGAGCGAGTTCACCCGTGATGCGGTCCGGCGCCGGGGTCGGGGATACGCTGTGGGTGACGGGGAAGTTGGGTGCACCCGCAACCGCTGTTGAGGAATGGGAGGGTGGAGGAGATCCAAACGAGGCCGTGCGCGGTCGGTTCGCGAAGCCGGAGCCTCGAGTCGCCGAAGCCCAGTGGTTGCGCGATGAAGGTGCCAAGGCTCTTATTGATTTGAGCGACGGACTTGTTGCGGATGCGGGGCAGCTCGCCGCGGCATCGGGCGTAGCGTGCGTGATCGAATCGGTGCACGTGCCGGTTCACGACGGGGCCAACGAGGAGACCGCGCTGCTCGGCGGCGAGGAGTTCGAGCTTCTGGTGGTTATGCCCGCCGAAATGCGCTCCAGCTTTGGTGCCGACTTTGAAAGGGCCTTTGAGCTACCTTTGACCGGCATCGGTCATGTCGAGAGCGGTGTTGGGGTGCGTGTTCTCAGAGCGGGGGTGCCAGTGAAACTCAAAGACGGATTTCGCCACTTCGGGTCATGATATTCCGGCAGATAGGCTATCTGATAGCGATCACGATCTTCACCCTTTGGTACGGGTTCAAGGTAATGATAGCTGCCGCGCTCGGGGTGAAACACAGGTCGGGGGGCGTCTACGACGAGTCGTGCCGCCGCTGGTCGAGCAAGGTACTCAAGTGGTCGGGCATAGAGGTCAACACCAAGGGGCTCTCGCACATCCCGAGCGACAACCCGGTGGTGTTCGTGGCGAACCACCAGTCATTCTTCGACATCCTCGCGCTCGGCTCCGTCATCCCCACCACCTTCAGGTTCGTGGCGAAGCGCGAGCTTAAGAAGATCCCGATCATGGGGGGGTCGCTCAGGGCGGCTGGGCACATCTACATAGATCGGCAGAAGCGGCAGTCGGCGTTCGGATCGTATCAGAAGGCCGCTGAGATAGTTAAGACCGGGATAAGTGCTATGGTATTCGGCGAGGGCACGCGAAGCCGCACCGGCAACCTCCTGCCGTTCAAGAAAGGGCCGTTCGTACTCGCTATTGCAGCACAGGTGCCGGTGGTCCCGGTTTACGTCGCGCACACTTTCGGCATTCTCCCGAAGGGTGAATGGCGAATCCACCCGCATCCCATTACGCTCTACTTCGGAGAGCCGATCCCCACTGCGGGTTTGGACTACGAAGATCGCAAGGAACTCTTAAAGCAGACCCAACGTGTTATCGAGGCGTTTTGCGTAGACGCAAAACGGGACTCGGAATAGGAGCAGAACCTGATGAGCACGATTATCGATGTGATGGCACGCGAGATATTGGATTCGCGGGGGAACCCCACGGTCGAGGTGGACGTTCATCTAGCGGGCGGCGCCATGGGGCGCGCAGCCGTGCCGAGTGGCGCGTCTACGGGCGAGCACGAGGCGGTTGAGCTACGCGACGGAGACGAGGGCCGCTACTTTGGCAAGGGTGTTTTGAACGCGGTGAAGAACGTGAACGAGAAGATCGCACCCGAAATCGAGGGGCTCGACGCCATAGAGCAGGTTGAGGTCGATGTGACGATGCTCGACCTGGACGGCACCGAGAACAAGAGCGAGTTGGGAGCAAACGCGATTCTCGCGGTGTCGCTAGCCACGGCCCGGGCGGCGGCAATGGAGGTCGGGCTGCCGCTGTACCGCTACCTCGGCGGTCCATTGGCGATGGTGCTGCCGGTGCCGATGATGAACATCCTGAACGGCGGTGCGCACGCCTCCAACAACGTGGATGCCCAGGAGTTCATGATCGTCCCGGTCGGGGCGGAGGAGTTCCCCGACGCGCTCAGGATGGGCGTCGAGGTGTTCCACTCGCTCAAGAAGGTGCTGTCGGATCAGGGTCTCTCCACGGCGGTTGGAGACGAGGGCGGGTTCGCACCGATGCTGCCGTCAAACGAAGCGGCCCTGGAATCCATAATGGCCGCAATCGACAAGGCCGGTTACAAACCGATGGACGACATCTGCATCGCGCTGGACGTGGCGGCGAGTGAGTTCTACCAAGACGGCGACTACGTATTCAAGAAGAGCGACGGGTCGAGGCGCTCGGCGGCAGACATGATCGAGCTGTACCAATCGTGGATAGACAAGTACCCCATCGTCTCGATCGAAGACGGCCTTGCCGAGGACGATTGGGAGGGTTGGGCGGCGCAGAACGAGGCGTTGGGTGACCGGGTGCAGCTCGTGGGCGACGACCTGTTCGTGACCAATGTGGAGCGGGTGGCGCGAGGCATCGAGGAGAACGTGGCGAACGCTGTGCTCATCAAGGTTAACCAGATCGGCACGCTCACCGAGACCATCCAGTGCATCGACCTGGCGCGGAGCAACCAATACGGGACAGTCATATCGCACCGCTCCGGGGAGACCGAAGACACCTTCATTTCCGATCTGGCGGTCGCCACCGGCGCGGGGCAGATCAAGACGGGCAGCGCCTCCCGAACCGATCGCATCTGCAAGTACAACCAATTGCTGCGCATCGGCGAGGAACTGGGTGAATTCGGCATGTACCCCGGCCCGGACGTGTACGGCCTGTGAGAACTGGGCGTGTAATTGCCGCGATCTTTCTGGTCGGCGGCATCGTGTTCGGCCTGTTCGGAGGTGAGTACCGCGCGATTGACTGGTGGAAACTGAGGCGCCAGGTGCGAGGCGAACAGATGGCCATCGACTCGCTCCGTATCGAGATCGACAGCTTGCGTGCCTACGCCGAGTCGCTAGAGACCAATCGAATGACACAAGAGCGTGTGGCGCGCGAGCGGTTTGGGATGATCCGGGATGGGGAGATCGTGTATCGGATTGAGCCCGTAGAGAGGTGACGAGAGGGAAAGGACATATTATTTTTTAAAGCTCTGGCGGAGTAGCTCAGCTGGTTAGAGCAGCGGAATCATAATCCGCGTGTCGGGGGTTCGAGTCCCTCCTCCGCTATTGATTGGCGAGTTTAGAGCGGCGATTTGCGATCTGAGATTGGCCGGATTAGATCACAAGTCGCCGCTCGCTATTCAAAAATCGCAAATCGACTCAGGCAACGCTGTGGTGCTCTCCGCGTGATTATGATGACAGCCTGAGTTTTCTCCGTTAGCGACATTGAGAGCAATGAACTGGTGTCGATACTTGTCCAGAGCGTGAAGACGGTAAGGCGTGGAGAACGGCGGCCCGCAATCTCGAGCGGACCAACGTCCCCCGTACCGTAGCGAAACAGTTGATGGGTCACCGTACCGATTAGATGTACGAGCGCTACTCCATCACCACCGAGAGAGATCAGAAGGACGGCGTGAAGAGGCTGGCGCAGTTGCACTAGGCCTCCTGAGCCTCTGTTCTACTTGCCAATCCTCAATGCCCGGCGCGAGGCCGGGTTGTGATGTTCAATCCTCAGGATGGTCACACCAGTTACATGGAGTCGTTGATCTCCGATCCTTGGCCGGTGAACTGTCAGTCGATTGCTGGACGGGTGGAGCCAGTTCAGATTGTTCATTCACTCCATCTTCGTGTCATCGCACAGCGTCTCGGTACCAGGTTTCGAGAAGAACAGCTTCGGGGAATCGCTGCGGATTTCTGGGATCTACACGGAGAGTTCGCAACGCATATAGCATATTGTCGAGCATGTGGCGCCCGTCCGCCTCGCGCGTGCCGATCTTGGGGGTCGTCTTCAGGGCGATCCAGCATAGGGAACTGAAGAACGAGCCGAAACTGTGCCTCGCGCCGCCACTCCTGTATATCTCAATTGCCGGTGGCTCGTCGGCCACGCCGATTCCTGCAGCCACGCGCTTGACCAGGGGTGGTAGCGAATCAGCGAACAGCGCGGGCTTCCTTTGAGCGGTCCCATTCAGGGTCTGCACGAGTCCGTCCGCCGACGCCGTGTCGTACAGGTAGCAGACGATGGTATCGAGTCGCTGAGAGCCGGGCCCGGCTGTCTTCGCTTCCCACAGCCCACCATTCGTGCCGAACTGGCCGACGATCACCTTCATCAGTTCGACGCTCGCGATCGCGTTGGCCGCGTGCACGTACACGCGACTGCGGATTACTCGCGTCGGGCGGGGAGACGAGAGCACATGGAAGAAATCGGTCCACAAATCCCGTCCGTAGACTGTGATGGCGGAATCGCTGAATGCGGAAAGAGCGTCGGCGAAGCCCTGCGGATAGATCGGGTAGC
>CAYTDU010000187.1:0-8851 GCA_964436395.1 uncultured Gemmatimonadaceae bacterium
AAGCGGAGCAAAATCAAGGGCGTTTGCGTTTTCTGCTGTGCCCCCCAGTTCGATAAGTGCGTCAAGCAAATCTGCGTTGTCGGTTTGCAGCTCTCTGCTCAACATCTGTCGCCTATGTGCGGCTCGACGCTGCTCCGCTGCTACTGCCCACATCAAACACATCCCTTCGGCGTTCGCTAAACGCCTGGTTCGACTCGGTTGACGTACGTCCGTTGGTCGTTGTTGAGATAGAGGACAGTGCACTGAGAAGGTGTTTGGGCAGCACTGCGTTGGAATCTTTGCCGCACCGATAGTAATTGCAAACGAGTTGAGAAAGGTGCAAGGCGTACGTCTGGGTGGAGTTACTCTACTGCCATTCGTCTGCTCAACTCCAGTCCGCTCAAGTATGCGTCCTCCACCCGATCCCCCCTACACCAATCGCCACAAACACCGATTCCGCGCTCTGCATCGTAGAGGTAGTCAACGTCGAGCTGCCGTTTCGTTCTGGCGTATCTCCAACGGTGAACGATCCGTGCAACCGGCTCCGATCTGGGAATACCTATGGCCTCAAAAAAAGCATCAATGAGTGCGTTCCCTACGAACGATTGCTCGTCTGCCAAATGATCCGTGGACCACACCGGCGACCCGTGGAGCACCCAAGAATCTCCGATAGGCCGGCCTGGTTTTGAAGAGTTGCGGGCGATCCACGAAAGTGGCGAATCGGCAACGAATGCTCCATCCCAACCAACCGCGACAGCGGAGCTGAACGCGACCAAAACAGCCCAGCAAGGGAGCATCTCTACAGACGCCGCTTGTGCTGCAATTCCAGGGGCTTCAGCAAGAAGTGGCACTGCCTGACTGGGCGGCGTGCTAATGATCACGCGGTCAAAAACCCCAAGTTTTCGCCCTTCTTTAGAATGTAGAACCCACTTCCCAGCTTGCTGCTCGACGTCGGACACCACTATTCCAAACGCTGCGTTGCGAGGTTCTATCAAGGAACCGCAAATCGAGCTCATACGAGGCACGGCAACCAGCCTCGGCCGAATTGTATCCTCGGGCTCAGCAGACCCGTGAGTAAGCTTGACGACCGACCCAAGCCAGTCTGCTATCAACCCGTTGCTACGCCATCTTTCAATTGCCGACCGAAAGCTCTCATTCCGCACGGTAAAGAACTGCGCACCGTGATCAAACTCGTGTCCGTCTTGTCGGCGGGTGGACATACGTCCTCCTGCACCGCGAACTTTATCAAACACTCGTACCTCATGACCGGCATCGTGGAGGTGCCTCGCCGCGGTCAGCCCCGCAAGTCCAGCGCCAACCACCGCCACGCTGAGTGACAATGACTCACGACTCATAGTCTGCAGTCTCGAGGTCGAATTCTGGCGGGCCTATAGTCACGATACCCAGATACCCGTCGACCGTCACGAGTTCATCGTTGGCGATCGACAGTATGGCGTCGCTAACGCCGTTTACGCAGGGGATACCGAGTTCTCTGGCTATGATGGCTCCGTGTATCAGCATCCCGCCGCGTCGTTCCACGATCGCGGCAGCGAGCGGCACGATATGCGACATCGTTGGCTGAATGGCGTCGCACAGAAGCACATCGCCCGAGTAAAAAGACTTCAGATCGTTCGTGGTCCGCACCCTCCGCGCTCTGGCAGTCGCGAGGCCAGGAGCAGCCGGTTGGCCAACAATCTGCCTGGGCTTCTCCTTCGTTGTCTCATCAATCTCACCGACCTCGACTTCCTGTTCTTCCGCCAGGATAACACTTCCTCCCCCGGGATTACGAAGGGCGTCGCTGATCGCTTGCAAGGACTCCGCAGTCACCTTGAATCTTCCTTCCAGGCGCCCGACCCCCTCGAGTCTATGAGCAGCAATGTTCGCAGCTCGGTGCAGCTGACTTTCGACGCGACTAAGCAGGATATTGTCGTCGTCCCTCAGTCTCCAGGCAAGACGAGCAATATCGATGACGGAACGAGCCTCTCCACGGCGAGACGGTCCGACTGCGTGCAGCAATTGTTGTTCGTAGTGCTCTCTAGCCGTGCCCTCCCCTGCGTTGGCATCGCGTTGCCTATGGACTTGGTCCGTGAGTTCGATTGCAGCATGAAGCACGATGTCAGGCCTGGCATCAAGCGATTCTCCACCGTGAACGACATTAAAGAACCGGTCACAAAACGCCTGAAGCTCATCGAGTAGCCCTGACCCGCCCTCTAGGGCTGCAATCCTCGCTCGCACCAGAGACCAAGATTCGTTCGACGATTCGCTCTGAGGTGAAAGCAAGTTGCGTACTGAGTCGAGTAGAATCGGACTAACCTTGAGCCTATCGGCGAGCTGTTGCATTGCGATGTTTCTCTCGCCGGCTAGCATCGGCTGGTGCTTGAGTATGTTCAGGAACTCATAGGGATCGTCCGGCTTGACCGCGTCGTTATAGTAGGTGCCGAGCTGCCGAACACCATGTGCGAAAGGAATGAAGTCATCCCAATATATCTTCTTCCATCTTGAGAAGATTTCCTCCCTTTCATCCAGCGCATCAGCGAGTCTTTCGTCCGACAAATCCTCGAGTGACTGTCGTGCCAGTCGGTTGCCCTCTTCCTCCAATTCGGGAATCAACTCATCGACAACTCTCTTACAGAGATCCTCGAGCCGTGACTTTCCCGGGCGGAGTGACAGATACCAACCCCGCTGGTCGTCCTTTGAGTCCGGCCTGGCTGCAGTTACCGGGCGCGCCTGCAGTACCGTGAATTCGCTCCCTCGACCCGTCCATTCCATGTCCGGTGGCCATCCGAAATCGCTCTCTATGGAGTTCAGCGTCCGATGCAACAGAACCAGATCTTCACTGCCAAGGAGTGGGTTTTGGCTTCCCCCATTCCGCACACCCTGACGCCATTCAATCTGCTCACCGTCGGCTCGGCGAACCAACCAGCGATCTGGATCTACCGTACCGTCCACGAGGTCCTTGCAGAGACCGGGCACTGCTTCGATGACCTGTACATCTGCTTCGGGATTTCTGGGATCTATTCCAAAAGCCACTCCGGAACGATCATGGGCAACGACTTCTTGTACAACAACTGCCATGGCACTGGTGGTTGCATCGAGCTCGAGTTCGTGACGATACAGCATTGCTGCGTCAGACCAAAGGGAGGCCCAGACGACACGAATCGCGTCAAAGAGCGATTGCTCGTCCAATACTCCGACCACAGACTCGTGGAGACCTGCATATGATCGTTCAGCAGAATCTTCTCCCACAGAAGAAGAGCGCGCTGCTACCTGGTTGGGGTGGAGATTCCGGTAAGCATCGGCTATCGCCTTCGAGACGTCGGGGGGTATTTCAGCTCGGAGAAACGCTGTCCTAATCCTGAGCGCCGCGTCCCAGATCTCTTCCCACCGCATCGTCGACATCGGCTTGCGTCCCATCTCAATGTCGATCGTTTTCCGAAGTTTGCCAAACTCGAGGAATCGTCGGTACGCCCGCGCGGTGATACAGAATCCTTCGGGAACCCGATAACCCAGGGACTTGAGCGCCGAAAGCTTGGCCGCCTTGCCACCAACCCGATCTTCGCCTAGCGAGGCAGCTTCTGCCAAAGGTACGACTAACGGGACGGAGGCAGCCACTGTGCGACCTCCTGGAATCGACTCACATGGAAAAACCGGAAAACCTCGATGACGAAAAGACTGCAAGACGAGGATTTGACGAAGGCCTCAAGTTGAGGGTGCCTCGCTGTCAAGAGTCGCGAGTACTCATCGAACTCAGCACTGCGCTTCACCTCTGAAGCACGACCCGTCACCGTTACGGCCTCGACCTTCATCATGTTGTCCGGGAATGACGGCCGGTTGTCCACAACCAACGCCACGTGATTGTTTTCAGTGAGAAGCCGGTATTTGCGGGTTGCCGTTGGTGTGGCAAACACGACAGCCGACAAGTCGTGGGAAAACGCAAAAGCAATCATCGATCCATATGGCTGACCTTGTCCCTCCGTACACAACACTCCGTACATCTGCTTATCGACAAGGTGTCGTATACGGTCTTCAAGCCGAGCGTCTGTTTCGCCCTTCTTGTGCTCAGTTTGCCCGAATTCGGCAAAGAACGGTTCATCTAAACTGTGCATGGTCTGCCCTCCTCAACTACATCCATCATCTTCATTCCTTGGTTCGCCGAATTCTCGCCTCATCGATTCGGCATCCCAGCCGACGTCCACCATTTCATCGTGCCCGTCGAGGTCAGAAAGCAACAGCTCTTCGAGGTCACTTATTCGCTGACGCGCAGTATCAATGTAGGTCTTACGATCATGACGCATTAACGCAAGTTCCCGAACCGATTCCTCGTCGTGCCGCCTGAAAGTCCGCGCTGAGCGAAACGCGTGATAAGCACGTACATCGAGCAGGCGGAGTGCGTCAACACCCATACGAAGTGAGCTATCGAGTGTATCGCGATATACATCTTCGAGCCCACCCTCGGTCAGCTCATAGGCCTCGTAACGGCCTGCCGCCCTTGCGAGTATGCGCAGGTGAGGAAAGTGTTTACGCGCGGTTTGTGCAAGTCGCAGCGTTTTCTGGGAATCGCCAATCGCGACAATCAACAGCTTTGCATTTGCCGCACCCGCGGCTTCGAGCAGACTGCTGCGGGAGGCATCCCCGTAGAACACCTTGAGACCCAGCCGCCGCAGCATGTCTACGCGATCCGAATCGTAATCGAGCACAGTCGAACTGATTCCGTTCGCCGACAACAACCGGCCAATCACGCTACCGAAGTTGCCGAACCCCACGATGATGACCGGATTCTCCTCTTCGATCACATCAGCCACGCGCTCCTCGCTGCGCCGCGTACCCACTCTTGGTTGTAGCACCCTCTCGTTGAAAAGAAGCAGAAGCGGAGTGAGCGCCATAGTCAGGGCGACTACGGCTATGAGAAGGTCGGTCACTGACTGAGCAACCACCTCATTCTGTCGCGCAAACGAGAATAGTACGAAAGCGAACTCACCGGCCTCCGCGAGCGCCAGCGAGAACAGGAAGTTCTGGTCCAATCCTAGCCTGAACCCCTTCCCCAGAATGAACAGCAGCACAGCCTTCACCGCTATGAGTCCGACAACCAAACCCAAAACGATCGAGAGACTGGTAGCGATCAGCGCGAAATCGATCGACGCCCCCACCGCGATGAAGAACAGCCCAAGGAGAAGACCTTTGATCGGTTCGATCTCGACCTCGAGTTCGTGGCGATATTCGCTGTTTGCGAGTACGACGCCAGCCACAAAGGTGCCGAGCGCAGGGCTCAGGCCTACCTGATCCATGAGTAGAGCTATGCCGATCACCAACAAAAGCGCGGCGGCAGTGAATATCTCTCGCTGGTGCGTGCGGGCAATCAGTCGAAATGCAGGACGTACGACGAATCGGCCACCCACAATTACCGCCGCCACTGCCCCGAGCACCACGAGAGTTCGCGCCCAACCCGCTAGAGACTCGATCCAAACGACCCCATGGCCGGATCCTATCTCGGTGACACCGCGTCCATCGGCACCGACGGCTAGCAAAGGGATTACGGCAAGCATCGGTATGACCGCCAGGTCCTGAAACAGCAGTACGGAGAAGGCGCTCTGACCACCTGCGGTTCCAGTGAGTCCTTTCTCGCTCAGCGTCTGCATCACGATTGCTGTCGACGACAGAGCCAGGGTCATACCGACCACCGCCGCCGCTTGCCAATCGAGACCCATCGACATAGCGATTGCAGAGAGCACTGCCGCGGTCAACGTCACCTGCAATCCACCGAGACCCAAGATCGAGGAGCGCATTCGCCAGACTCGTGTGGGCTCCAGCTCCAGTCCGATCAGGAACAGCATCATGACTACGCCGAACTCGGCGAAATGCAAAACGTCCTGTCCCTCTTCGCCGATAAGCCCGAGGCCGAAAGGACCGATGATCACACCGGCGATGAGGTATCCCAACACCGAGCCAAGCCCCAATCGTTTTGCTATCGGGACCGCGACAACCGCGGCAGACAAGTATATGAAGGCCTGGAAGAAGAATTCGCCGCCATGCATCAGGCGTCGGCCTCGGATTGGGGCAGGAGACTTTGCAGATCGGAGTTGAGGCGCGGAAACTGCCGCGCTTTCTCGTAGTCCAAGCTACCATCCCGCAGCGCTTCGACCACGCGGCGATAGTCGTTTGCGTGGTCGGTTATACGGGCTGAACTTAGTGAATGCGTGCCGTGCACCACGAAGGGGGGAAGAAAGTCCATACCACAAAGGTTCGCCGTCTGCTGGATGGGCGCGAGAAGTTGCTGCATAGTGAAATGGTTGTGTCCGCCTTCCCTATACGCCTCTTCACTGCCACCGGTCGTGATTGCACTGACGCCAATCTTGCCCCTCAGCGCGGTGCCTCCTGAGCCATACGCCCAACCGTGCTCGAGCACCAGGTCTTGCCACTGCTTGAACAGAGCCGGAGTGCTGTACCAGTAGAAGGGATGCTGAAGCACTACCACTTCATGCGCGAGCAACAGTTCCTGTTCACGCCGAATGTCGACGTCGAATTCCGGGTAGCAATCATAGAGGTCGTTGATCGTAATCCCCTCGAGGCCACGTATGGCGGCGACGAGATGACGGTTCACCCGCGATTTTTCGAGCGCCGGATGCGCAAATAGTACCAGGACCTTGGGCACAATTCACCTTGATTCTTGAAAATGTTGCTTATTCTGACTTGCTTTTGTCTAGCATTTGCCCTAGATTTATTATTAACAAAATACCACAACTACCCTAGCTTGTCGAGCGTCGGCGATCTCGTGACTGAGAAGTGCTGAGGCAAAAAACAATGTCAGAGAACAGATACAGCATCATAATCGAACGTCCCGTCGAACAGGTCTTCAAGTATATGGACGATGTAGCACTGGAGACCGAGTGGCAACCTGCAATTAGATCAGCTCGCGCCGAACCACCTGGCCAAACAGGTGTTGGGACCGAGAAGCACTACATCAGCGAGTTCATGGGACGCGAAGTGAAAAACACATACGTCGCTAAGGTCTTCGAGAAGAACAGGCGCGTGGTATACGAAACCACCCCCAAGTCCACGCTCCAAGGAACCGCCACTTTCACCTGGGAGCGAGTCGAGAGCGGGACGCTAGTGACAATGTCCGTCGACGGCGAGCCGAGGGGTGTACTGCGCCTACTCCCCCGGGGAGTGCTAGATCGATTCTACCAAAACGAGCTTGAAGCGACACTGCACCGTCTAAAGAACCGGCTCGAGTCAAACGAGTCTAATTGATCCAAATCCAAATGGAGTAGGTGATAGAGCAGACACCCGCACACAAAATCGCCCCCCAGGAGATGTCTACCACCGCTACCAGGACAGGGAATCCTTTCATGGTTGCCAAATTGGTGAGATCGTACGCAGCATAGGCAACGATGCCCAACAGAGCCCCTAGAAAAACGGCTCTGGCCATACTCTGGCGCTCAACCGCAGGCCACACAACTAATATCACCATCCCGAGCACAAACAGCAGGTAGAATACGATGGCTGCGGTCCAGTTCACATCTGCCCGGAGCAGGTGCCCGAGCTTGCTCTGATAGAACGTCTTCGCCACTAGTCCCAGCCAAAGCAGATCGATCACAAGAAAGGTCGGCAACGCGATCGCATAGAGTTTCACGAGGGTGGATATTGGCATACTGCATCACTTCCTAAGCCAGCGTGAGGAATCAGTTCAAAGCACAGCTACAAGTCACCTGTTCAATAACCAGAGCGATCCATTTAGCAGTGCCGCAAAACTCACCCAGGCTTCGTAGGGCAGCAAAAGGATGCCTGCAGCAGGTGACACGCGCCAGAACCATACTATTGTCGCGGCAATGGCGAACCAGAGCAGAAGAATTTCAGCGAACGCCAGTGCTGGCGACTGCATTCCGAAAAACAAGAGCGACCACAATCCGTTCAGAATCAGTTGGACCAGGTAGAAAGCCAAAGCGACTTTGACAGCCTCGTTTTCCCAGCCTTTCCGCCAAACCAGATACGCAGCCACACCCATCATGACATATAGCAGCGTCCATACAGGTCCGAACACCCACGCTGGCGGATTGAACGGCGGCTTCGTGAGCGTGGGGTACCATTCCTGCACCCCGCGCGCCGTGGCGAAGCCCGAGAGGCCACCGACCATTAGTGGCAGAGTCAAGGAAATCAGAAATCGCAGCATATTTGCCATGTGTTTCCCCTCGATAGATCATACCCATCGGGCGCTGTTCGTCAACGAGGTCCCAAAAAACGTGGTTAGGGGAGTGGACTTGTGATACATCACAAGAGTATCCTTGAAACCAAAGCCGCGACCGCAGGTGAATCGGATGGAGGCCTAAGTGCTCAAGCGTGTTAGCTACATAAGCAAGTTCGCGCGTCCGCTGACTCGGGACCAGGTATCAAGACTTGCTGCAGACGCAGCGGAAAAGAATCGTTCCATTGGTGTAACCGGTATGCTGATGTCGAGCGGAGGAATCTTCTACCAGGTTCTCGAAGGTCCGGTCGACGCAGTGGACGATTTGTTCAAGAAGATAGCGGCGGATCCGCGGCACCAAGACGTCTTAGTGCTCAGCACTCACGAAGATGTTGAGGATCGCCAGTTTCCCACCTGGGCGATGAAAAAGGTCGACCTGGATGAAGAGGCTCTGTCGAGACTTGAGCCAATCAAGGCGCTTCTGGATGCGATCGTAGCTCAACGCGAGACGATGCAGAAGATGATGCGAGTCTTATCCAGATCAGTTTGGCAGGAGTTGATGGAACACGATGACGGTGGTTAGGAGGTCACACACTATCGCGCACCTTCTCCCAAATTCCTAGTTGCGTCATCACTCAACTCCCTAATTTGTGACGCTCTCTCTGGGAATCCCAATTAGAGCGTCACAAATTA